>CAZRBQ010000062.1:0-1630 GCA_964598385.1 uncultured Candidatus Saccharibacteria bacterium | reverse complement strand
CTTGGTCAAGTTGTGACACTCTATGTTGGAATGCAAAGAATTTAAGAAACTATGGGAATTTATTTCAAAAAAACAACCACCATACTTTGCTTTGTTATGTAATCATATAACAATTTTTGAATATATAGATCATAAGTGGGTAGTGTATGCTCATTATAAAATTGGGAAATAAAAACCCCGCACGTTAACGTGCGGGGGAGTGTCTACGTAAGTTTAGAGTACTCAGTAATAATATCGCCAATAAGAAAACGAATCGGTTCGATCTCTCTGAGAAATTCGTGCGCTGCTTGTGCGTACGATTTTTTCATCATTTGCGACATCTCTTCGAGGTTTTTGAATATTTCATCAACACTTTTTTGCTCAAGTATGTGATTACCCAGAAAAACATCGTGCTGTTGGGTTCGCAGATGTATGTACGAGCGATCAACTGCAGAAATCGGTTTCGTTTTACGATTTGCCAGAAGAGTTCGACCGCTGTGTGCATACATTAAGCAACGTTTGAGCTCAAAAAATTTACCATGTGAGATGCTTGGCAACGATTTGATAATTTTGTCGGATAATTCAGGATTCGTTGCCATTTTATCGTAAAATCGACTTGTAGCTTGCAAGACGGGTACGATAATTTTTAATGGTTTGACACTTACCACTTCAGTTGCAGAGAGAATTCTTGGGGGATTGTGTAGTTCTTTGCGATCTTCGTTTTCTATGAATGAAAAAAGTACATCGAGTGTTTTTTTTGCTTGATAGAGACAACCGCAATCTTTTGAAAAAATAGCATGCAGAAGTTGTTGTTGGGCAATTCGTCTTGCCCGACGATTCATAAGGATCGGGTATACGGTAGCAGCGAGTATCGGCATAGTTTTTTGGTTTTTTAAGGTGCGAATCTTATTCTATAACATTTTTTTATATTGTCAATTTAATGAAGATTTCCACAGTCTTGCTAGTAAAACGAACGAACGTTCGGCATACTGAGTGTATGAGTCATGATAAGAAAATTGTGTCATTTTTTAAGAAACATAAGCGCATGCCATCTTATAAAGAGCTCGCAAGTATTTTTGAAGTACGTTCAAAAGATTCTGCATTCCGTATTGCCAAGCAGTTTATTGATAGCGGGTTTCTTAAAAAAGATTATACAGGAAAACTTATACCAGGCGATCGTTTTGATGGAGTGCGAATGCTCGGCTTTGTTGAGGCAGGATTTCCCACACCAGCTGAAGAAGATTTACTTGAGACGATAACACTTGATGAATATTTGATTGATAATAAAGAAGCAACATTTATGTTGCGAGTAAAAGGTGACTCAATGCATGATGCTGGTATTCGTGAGGGAGATATGGTGCTTGCCGAGCGAACTACACAAGCAAAAACAGGCGCGATTGTTATTGCTGAGCTTGACGGTCAATTTACTATGAAATACTTACGAAAACAGGGTAGTTATTTTTTCCTTGAACCTGCAAATAAAAACTATCCACCCTTGTATCCTAAGGAGTCATTACGAGTAGTTGCTGTTGTTAAGGCTATTATTAGAAAATTCGCATAATATGACGAAGGGATCTATTTCCCATGTTGATGGTGATGCTTTTTTTGCGCAATGTGACATTGCTCGTTACCCTCATTTAAGAGGTCGGCC
>CAZRBQ010000061.1:0-1649 GCA_964598385.1 uncultured Candidatus Saccharibacteria bacterium | reverse complement strand
TCCTTCATCGAAAAAAAATTTAATATCCATCTGCGCACCTACATTCAAGAAGGTACTTTTTTATTTTCTCCATATTTTCTTTCTACACTCCGTACACTTATTACAAGTATCACCTTTGCGCACCTGCTTTCAAAAAATGAATACGGCACATATAAACTACTCCTTTCTATTTCTGCTGTGATTGGAGCATTCACCTTAACTGGTATGAATACAGCTGTAACACGAGCAATTGCTCAAAATACACACTCTGTATATCGAACAATTGTTCGCTATCAACTTATATGGAACATGGTAGTAACATGTGGGGTACTTATCTATACACTTTTTTTTACACCACCCGAAGGAGTTTCTCGTTATGTTTTATACTTTATTACTCTTGCCACTCTTTTTCTTACTGCATTCAATACCTATAGTGCTTATTTTAATGGAAAACGTAATTTTGCCTTACTTACCAAAGCAAGTATTAGTACAACATTATTACAAACACTTACCGTAGTAATCGTTGCGCTCACCACACATTCAGGTACTGGAATTATTATTGGCATCTTTACGCTTCAAACACTCACCGCATACTACTTTCACCGCAAGGCAAAAAAAGAAGATTCCGGAATTACTGGTTACACAAAAGAAATCATTCATTATGGAATAAAACTAAGTGCAATTTCATTTTTTAAAAATATTGCTGAACAAACCGATAAAATTCTTACCTTTACAATACTTGGGCCTGTTGCTCTTGCGCTCTATTCATTTGCGTACGCACTTCCTGATCAAATGCGTGGTTTATATAAAATAATACCTTCACTCGCACTCCCACACTTTTCTGCCAAAGAAGAAATTCGAGTACGAATGCAGTTAAAAAAATATTTACTTTTGCTTTTTATTGTTGCACTTGCAACGAGTATGCTTTACGCACTTATTGCACCAATAATTTTTCATTTACTATTTCCAACCTACAACGAAAGTATTGCCTATTCACAAGTAATTGGTATTACAACAATACTACTCGCCCTACAAATACCACTTACTTCATACTTACAAGCCTATAAAAAAACAAAGGCAATTATTATATCTAACAGTGCTCAACTCATCCTTGATAGCGTCGCAATTTTTTTCTTTGCAGGACGTTATGGAATATGGGGTGTGATATATGGCAAAATGTTAAGCGCGTTAATTTTAGTAAGTATTCTTTATATATTTACTTTTTATTCTCCGCTTTCCGCGTCACAAGAAATTCGTAATTAAATACAACAGCATCTACAGCCCCAACATCAAGTGACCGGAGCGCATCTTCAGGTGACGAAACTATTGGTTCTTCATGCATATTAAAACTTGTATTCATTACGAGTGGTATTCCAGTAATTTCATTAAATGCCTGTATTAATTCCCAATAATTCTTATTACGATCCTTCCTTACAAATTGTGGTCGGGCTGTTGCGTCAACATGCACTATTGCTGGTACTTTCTCTGCCCACTCTTTTGTTACATCAAACGTAATTGTCATAAATTCCGCCGCGTGCTTGGCAGGAGCAATATTTTTAAAAAGTTTTTCACCATATTCAATAAGTACCGACGGAGCAAATGGCATAAAATCACTTCGTTTAAGTCGTGTATTCAATACATTATTTACCTCCTTATTGCGCGGGTCTGCT
>CAZRBQ010000060.1:0-2137 GCA_964598385.1 uncultured Candidatus Saccharibacteria bacterium | reverse complement strand
GTCCAATAACAAAAGATGTTGCTGGGCAAATTATTATGTTCGATATTGTCGGGGGTCCTGATAAGGTCGATCCTAAAATGCTCAATTCTGTAAAGAGAGTGTTGTCTCAGGAACTTGTGTCGTGGTCTCAGCTCGGCTCGGCTGCAATTTTGGGGGGTGTATTTGTCACTGTTGCTGTAAAAGAAGTCGCTCTTGGAATACACAAACAACTTGAAAGCAGAACACATGTGACACCACATTCGATTATTGAAGGAATCCATTAATTATTTATGACTCCATTTAATACCAATAAGGAAAATGTAGAGATGTTGCCAGAATTTGATAGGCATACTTTTGTCACTTATGTTTCTGACAAGAAGACTGGTCTTCGAGCATATATTGCTATACATAGAAAAAATGGTAACTTGCCTTCATTTGGTGCTACACGTATGTGGAAATATGATAGTGAAAAAGATGCGCTTAGAGATGCATTACGTCTTTCAAAAATGATGTCATATAAAGCAGCTGTTGCGGGGCTTTCTTGTGGTGGTGCAAAAGCAGTTATTATTGAGCCTAGTGGTGAATACGATAGAAAAGCACTCCTTGTTTCTTTTGCTGACAAGTTAAAATTATTCAAAGAACATTTTGTTACTGGTGCTGACGTTGGGTTGTCCCAAGATGATTTATTTGAAATGAAAAAACATGCAGAGAATATTGTCGGGTTAACAATTGACCCAACATATTTTACAGCGATGGGATTATTCCAGTCGGTGAAGTGTACATTGGACCATTTATATGGAACACAAAATTTAACTGGAAGAACTTTTGCAATTCAAGGACTTGGTAAAATTGGCTCAGAGCTTCTCGGATTAATCTATGATAATGCAGGTACTATTTATGTTTCTGATATTGATACTACTCGTGTAGTAGAGACAAAAAAGAAGTACCCAAAAGTTATTGTTTTACCTTCAGACCAAATACATAAACAAACTGTTGACATATTTTCACCATGCGCTCTTTCACATGCACTTAATTCACAGATAATCAACGATCTTGCGTGTAAGTCTGTCGTTGGTGGTGCAAATAATCAACTAGAAAATAGTGCGATTGGTGGGTTGCTCCATAAACTAGGAGTTCTTTATGCTCCTGACTATGTAGTAAATGCTGGTGGGCTTATTGCTGTGTATGATGAATATGAGTATTTAGAACGAGATGAAGGGAGGGTTGTAGTGAAAGTTTCAAAAATTATGGATATTTTAGAAGAAATTTATAATATAAGTCAGGCACAAAATAGAGCCACTAATGAAATTGCTGACTTAATTGCAGAAAAAAAATTTAATTCCTATGAATAAAAAAAAATTTTCACATTATAAGACTAGGGAAATTAAAAAAGAGATTAGTATTTTAAAAAATACCGATTCAAAATTCATTGAATCACAGGGTGAAAAAATGGCTTTGAGTTTATTTAATTTTTCTTCTCAAAATGTTCCTGCGTACTCAGATTTTCTTGAGAGGAATAAAGTAAGTAAGGTTATAAAAGATATTGATGATTTTAAGTATGTTCCTGTTGTTCGGAAAGATAACTATCTTAGAAAATTTTCATACGAACGGTTATTTCCTCAGCGCAGTTTAGAAAATGCGACAACCATCTCCGCAACTTCTGGCTCAACAGGGGAGTCATTTTATTTTCCTCGTTCTGAAGTGCATGACGCATATTATGAGTATGCAACTGAAATATTTTTTATTAATCAGTTTGGGTTGTCAAAAAAGACGTCTACGTTGTGTGTTCTTGGGTTTGGTTTGGGTATATGGATTGGTGGTATTTTTACATATAAAAATTTAAACAAACTTGCACAAAAGGGATATAAATTGACAATTGTTCCAGTTGGCACAAACAAAGATTTATTCCTTACTTCCTGTAAAAAATTCTTCCCCCTCTACGATCAGTCAATTATTATGGGATACCCACCCTTTATTAAAGACGTTATTGATAGTGGGGGAGATCATGGAATTGATTGGAAGAAATATGATTTACGTATTCTCACAGCAGCTGAAGGATATTCAGAAAGCTTCCGAGAATATTTGGTTGAAAAAACTGGTATAAAAAATAAATATGCACATATTGTTAATATTTATGGCACTGTAGAACAGGGAACTA
>CAZRBQ010000059.1:0-2235 GCA_964598385.1 uncultured Candidatus Saccharibacteria bacterium | reverse complement strand
TTTTATCTATGGCGTTGTCTAAATGTTCACAAAGTTCGCGAAGCGTTCGAACCCCATAAACTGCAATACCAGTAACAAGCGCTGCTTCTTCTTTATTTGCTTCAGGTACGAAAAGTTCTTTATAGCCAGCATTTTTTGCAGTTTGTGCAAGAATGAGTGCGCCACGAATCGGTCTCACATCGCCGTTTAGTGTAAGTTCGCCGAGAAATAGTTTGTCTTCAGGAGAGAATGAAAGTATGTTGTCCGCAAGTAAATAGCCAAGCGCAATGGCTACATCAAAAAGTGGACCTTCTTTTTTGATGTCAGCGGGTGAAAGTGATACAACAACTTTTTGATTTTGATGTGTGGGTGAAGCAAATCCTGAATTTTTCAAAGCGGCACCTACTCGGTCGCGCGCCTCTTCGACCGCTTTGTCGGGAAGTCCAACAATAGTGAATGAATGAAGACCTCGTGAAATATCTATTTCAACTGCCACAGGAATTCCTGTGAGACCATATGTTTGTGCTGAGTGAACACGAGCAAATGACATAGTGTAAGTATAAACAAAAAAAATTCACAGCACTTTTAATGCTGTGAATTTTGTTGTTATGCATTGATATGTTCTTTGCAGGTGGTGGCGGCTGGGTTCGCATTTAAACGTTCCTCTTCGATTCGTCCATGACAGACTTTGCATATGCCATAGGTACCATCATCTATATTTTTAAGTGCAGTGACAACTTCTTTAAGTCGTGCATCAAGCGCGCGTACTTCTTCGCTATTTTTTTCATAATCCTCGAAACGATCAGCAAGATCATTTTCATCAGCCTCCATTTCGTTCATTTTTTCCGGTATCGCTTCCCATCCATTGTGTTCAGGATCAATATTTTTACCAAGCGATGAAAGCTCAGCAAGAAGGACTTTCTTTTCTTCCTCGAGCTTATGTTTATAGTTATCTGTATTCATGCCCGAACTGTAGCATATTTTATTTATCAGTGCTAGCGAGCACGTTCAGCAATTGAAATACGTGCCAAAAGTTCATTTACTGGTGCACCATTTGTTGTAATCAAAAGTGTTTTGTTATTGAGAAAAAGATAAACAAGCGCAGGATTCCCACTACCATCACGTAGAATTCGAGCATCAAGATTTTTAATTGTTCCATCAACAAAGGCACTGTTAAATAGTGTTGCATTTTGTCCTTCAATAGAAATTGCAAAGAGTTGATAAAAATCATCAAACAAAGAACGTTCCCAAGAAAGCATTCCAGCAAAAGCGCTTTGATATGAATCTGTGGTGAGAAGCAGAAATGGCGTACTTCCAGTAGCATCATGATAAACACCAAAAAGATAGTGTTGAGAAAGTGTTCTGAGTAAAGAAGAAGGCGCTGTGCTGCCGATTCGTTCTAGAAATGTTACCGAAGAAATACTGTTATATGCATCACCACTTTTTATAATCGGATAAATGTCGTCAATAGTATTTTGTACATTAGTACGTGTGGTGATTACTTTTCGTAATTCAGCTTGAACAAGTTCACTCGAAAGTTCGCCAATAATAACTGGGGTATGTGTTTCGGTGCGAATTAGTGAAACAATTTTTTGAGTTGTTTGAACAGGAGTGGCAGGTGCTGTCTGTTTTGTAAAAAGAAAGTATCCACCTGCAAGCAGTAATCCGCCGAGGATAAATATAATAGTAAAAAGTAGATAACGTTTACCCTCTTTTGTTTCAATGGGTGTACGTGACGATTCCTTCTGACGTTTTTCTTCTTCGGCGACACTTATTGTTAAAAGTGAGCCACTGTTTTGCCTCAACGCCTCAGCTGCATCGTGTTGAAATGTTTTCAGTCCGCTTGGTGTTGGTTGTTGTGGTTGTGTGGAATTTTCTTGTTCGTTCATGGTCGTATTGTACTTCGAAAAACGCCGCCTTGCTACTGCAAGACGGCGTGAAAACTACTCGTTATGTTTTGCTGGTTCTTTTGGAGGGTAGGGATTTTTAATAAAATGTCTATCTGCTTCTTTGATTGATAGTGAAATACGATCACGCTCTTTATCAACCGCAATCACTTTAACTGGTACTCGCTCTCCTTCTTTTAAAACATCACTCACTTTTTGCACTCTAAAAGGAGCAATTTCAGAAATATGAACAAGACCATCGGCGTACTGTGAGAGTGCAACAACAGCACCTATTTCAAGAATTTTTATAATAGTACCCTGTGTTATTTCTCCGACCGCCCATTCGTGTGTCATTGTTTCTATTATTTTT
>CAZRBQ010000058.1:0-2273 GCA_964598385.1 uncultured Candidatus Saccharibacteria bacterium | reverse complement strand
CATTAGTGTTTTGAGCAATAACTATAAAATCAAATCCGAAAGGTGAAAGCCGCTTGCAAATTTCAAAGAGAGCAATTTCAGCACCGCCAAAAGCACTCTTGTCAAAAGTAAGTGAGAATACAATTATAGTTTTCTTCTTGCTAGGTGTTTGCATTTCTAATTTTCAATACTCTTTCATAAAGATCAAAAACCGCATCGCTCATATGCTCTCGAGTAAATTCTTTGCCTCTCTCTAGTGCTGATTTCCCAAGTGTCACACGTAATTCCTTATCGAGAATTAACTTTAAAAGAGCATCAGATACAAGTCGCACATCGTACAATGTATCAATCATGATCGCTTGGCGAGCATCAAGTACTTCAGGAATTCCCCCTACTGTATTTGCAATACAAGGGAGTCCTAATTGCAATGCTTCGAGTATTGTCATGGGCAATCCTTCCCAATCAGATAATAGAATAAAAATCTGCGCGCTAGCCATACAAGCAAGGGTATCGTTTCGTGGCAATTCGCCAGTTATTGTAATGTTTTCTTCTACTTCATATTTTTTTGCAAGTATTTGTAGCATTTCCTGAAAAACTCCACCGCCACAAAATGTTACATGGATTTTACTCCGTACATCAAGAGGAAGTTGAGCAAGTGCCTTCACTACCAGATCCTGTCGTTTCGGTTTTGATAAACGCCCCGGAAAAACTATTTCTATTTTTTCGGAAATACTTGGGTCTGCTCGATACTCTCCAATTAAAACGCCATTGCGTATTGTAATACAATGTTCTTCATTTGTTATCCCAAAACGTAAAGCAAGCTTTCGGTCAAACTCAGAAACACAAACTATTGCATCGCAGTATCGCGAGGCGACTCGTTCGCCCGTAATCGCTATCAATTTTCTAATAAACGATGTGCCTTTAGTAAACCCCCATCCGTGCGCAGTGTATATAGTCGGGAACATTCCACGAAGCGATAATCTGCCCACAAGACCTGAAAATGAACTATGACATGAAACAATATCAGGAGAAAAGCTTATAACTGCAGTTTTGAAAATTTTTCCTGCTTTACTTAGAGTAAAGGGGTTAAATGTCTTTTTCATTGCACTATTTGGAAAGAAACGATACCCAAGTTCGTGTGTTTGCCATTCCAACCACCCACCCGGGTAGGCCATAACACAAACATCATCGCCTCGCTCTTTATGCGCAAGTAATAATTCATACAATACAGTTTGCGCACCACCATTTTCAGATTTTGTAATAAAGTAAAAAATTTTCATATCTTTACTCTGATTGAATTTTTATTTCTGGCAACGTATTGTTTATTTGTATATAACGAACTATCTCTGAAAATAGTTCTGTCTGTGCACCCTCAACACTCGCAAGTCGCTGTGAAATCTGAAGTACTTTTTCTTTATCATTCTTTTTATAAAAATACTCAAACAATTTTGTATAAGCATCTGAAAATGCTGAAATATCAATTACTTCAAAACCACCACCAAGCGCTTGTTCAAGTTTTTCGTAAGCATCACTATAGTATGATTGACCAAAATTAATATAAATCATTCCGAGATAGAAGCTATTTTCTACCAGATCTGGCTGTTTTGCATAATATGTTTCAAGAATACGCCTTGCTTCTTCTTTATTTCCTTGTTGTAAAATATTAAATGCATACGGGTAAATAAACTCTTGTCGCCCTGGAAACAATTTGAGTGCTTGTTCATAGTACCCCTCAGCTTTTTTATATAATTGCTTATCACCAGTCACAGTAGCCTTTAGATCATACGCTCGCGCAAGCATATAATATGCATACGGGTACTTAATATAATTATCAAGACTCTTTTCCATAACTTGAAGCGCTTGTTCAAAACTTGGCATAAGAGGTGGTTCTGGTTTTTGTTTTGAAAATACAGTATTGATAAAATCGAGCTTGATAATAAGTGAAGCAAGTGATTCATTTGTAAATATCGAGGAATTAGTATCGACAGTATTCAAGGTATTTAAATCAATTTTTTTTGCCAAAGAGAGCCATCGATGCATTTGTGCATATGGAAAAATTACAAAAACTACAATAAGCCATAGTGAGGCAACCATACTTATTACAACAAAAATGCGAAAAAATTTATTCATAGAATACATTTTTAGAGACTACATATGCACCGAGCACCATTGTATACAACAAACCAGTAAAACTATCAAATGCGAAAAGGTTTTGAATACAATACGCAATCCAAACTACAAACAAAATATACTTCTCAAGACCCTTTAGTCGCATTATGGCTCGGGTACACGCA
>CAZRBQ010000057.1:953-2502 GCA_964598385.1 uncultured Candidatus Saccharibacteria bacterium | reverse complement strand
CTCATAGAGTGCAAACACGTGGTCTGGTTTTTTTCTTTTAAGCTCGAGCACTCCAACATAGTAATGTGACTCTGGGACAGCATGATTTTCTGCAAGTGTCTCACGGATTATTTTTTGCGATTCTTCCTCACGACCTTGATTCATTAAATTAATAGCGTACGCATAACGACCGTCCTGTCGGTATGGGTTTAGTGCAAGTCCCGCTTCATAATATTTGCCGGCTTGCTCAAGTAGCGTGATATTATTATTGTTTAAATCAGCAAGCAAGTCTGTTGCCCTTCCTAGTAAAAAATAATAATTTGGGAAATAAGGCTCTCTCTCAACGTATTCTTGTAAACGTTCAATTGAAACGAGCAACAATGGGTGGACTCGTGTTACTCTTCCTGCTTTATATTGCTCAAGCATTGTATTTACAAAATTATATCGAATCAGGCCCTGTGCAAAAGTCATTGGAGAAAATACAAAACTATCTTTTTCAAATGATTCTTCTCTTCCAGCAAAAGCCCGGTGCATTTTTGAATAGAATGTTGCGAGCTGAGAAAATGGTATGAGTGTATACCAAATAAAGGTGTACACTGAAAAAACAACAACAACTCCAAGCATCCCTCCGACTATTATTTTCCTAACTCGTGTATTATGCATGACGGACATCATAACTCATAATAAAGGCAAGAACAGCAAAGAAATTTATATACGTAACAAGTGTATCGAACGCAAATAAATTTGCTATAAAATAACTCACTAAAAACAATAGCACCATTGTGCGTATTCCATAACCTACTCTCAGTTTCACTACTGCAAGAAACGCCATCACCCACAAGAATAAATATGATAAAAGACCGATTATTCCATGCATAATAAGCATATCAAGTAATTTGTTATGGGCACGATCAAAAAGTCCGCTGTCAAAAGAAAATAGATCGGGGGTGTAATATTTATTCCACGCAAAAATAAAATTATCTTGTCCCCAGCCAAATAATTTTTGTTTTACTGGCTCCTGTAAAAATGCTTGGTATGTGGCTCGAGCCATAACAAGTCGCGACTGTGTTGTTGCGTCTTGTGAACCAATTGCAACAATCCTATTTATTCCAGGAATATTTTTCCATAGTGCACTTTCTCTTGTTAGTACAAGAAGTCCAGAAAATACAAGCAATGCTACCATAAGTACCCCAGCAATTTTTTTTACAGTAATTTTTTTTCCAATTAATACCAAATTACCACCAACACGATATGCATAGATGCTTGCAATTATCATTCCGATAAAAAGACCAACAAGAACGCCCCTACTTTTTGTTAGCAAAATACCAAAAAATACAAGTACAGCAAGTACAGCCATACAATAAACAATAGCTCGCTCGCGGGCTGTTCGCATGAAGCGATTTTTCACAATTAAAACACCGATACAGAAAAGTGAAAAAAGATAATGAGTCGCTAGAAAAATTGAATTTCCAATGAGTGCCTCTGGTCTACGCATTCCTTTTACTGCTTGGAAAAATTCAACACAAAGGAGGATGAAGGACGAAATAATCGAGAGAATAAAATACCTTTG
>CAZRBQ010000057.1:0-943 GCA_964598385.1 uncultured Candidatus Saccharibacteria bacterium | reverse complement strand
AAAAAAAATGAAAGAATACCAACTGAAAGAATGCCCACGTATCCTTCTTGCCGAACAGCATCACTTACAAAAGCAATTTCTTTTCTAAAAGCGAGTACTGTCGTAATACCTGTAACAATAAAAAACAAAGCTATGGATTGTGCTAGTGGATTGCGAACAATCTCTTTACTTCGTTCAATTATACGACTTTGAAACTCATCATTTACAAGATAGTATACTACTGATAATAGTGCTATTAATGCAACAATCGCACGTATAAAAAGTGTTTTCCCAGACAAAAAAGGAGATAAGACGCTCGGCGCAACAACTATTGGGGTAAGAGCGGTAAGAAGCACCATTAACCGCAGTACTTTTTTCATACGAGGAGTATAGCAAAAAAGATGCATTTTTGAAATTGCATCTCATTTGACAAAACAGCATACTATTATTTTATTATTCTTGCTGTGAACCAATATCTTCTGTTGTTATTGCGGTACTTCCAAAATGATTGATTGCAAATAAAAGTACAATTCCGAATAACAACATACCAATAAATACAGCAAGTACTTTAAAAAAATGATGCGTTACCATGATTAAATTGTATCATAAAAAACACCGCACTTCTGTGCGGTGTTTACACTAACGAACGAATGTGTATTTACTATTACCTACATAGGCACAATACAATCCCGCAGGCATACTTTCAGTTGAAATTTGCGTCTTTCCTGTATGTATAATGGTTTCAAATACAATTTGCCCTCCAACTGAAATAATCCTAAGAACATCATCATGTTTGACGAAAATACTTAGTGTTGACTCTACAAAAAAGTAGTTAAAAGCAATACTATTTCTATCTGAACATTGCGTAACAATAGGTCCAAAATATTCAAAAGCTCCGTCATTATCATATTGAACCAATCGATAATACAAAGTGCTTTCGGGTAAAAAAGTATCCAGATATTCA
>CAZRBQ010000056.1:0-2900 GCA_964598385.1 uncultured Candidatus Saccharibacteria bacterium | reverse complement strand
AGCAAAGCGCTTGAGTACTCTTTCATACGCGACAACATCACATACAGGTGGTGCTCTCGATTTAGTTGAAATTGTAGCAGATATTTCAAAAGAGCATTTTATAGTAAAAGATCATACGCAGACAGAAGCTGAACTTCTTGCTCATGATCCACGTATTTATATAGAGAAGCAAGAGGAACAAAAAACTGATGTAATTGTAGAACTTATAAAAAGTGTGAGTGATATATATACCGACACAAAAGTGTCAGTAACCCTACTTAATAATTTTTACGAATGCCCATGGAAGTGGTATTTTAAAAATCTATTACAGCTCCCAGAAGCAAAGTCAGAACGTTTAAAATTCGGTAGTGCGGTACACAGTACTATCGAAAAGATTCTTCTTGAAAAGAAAAAACCAACAACAACATTTATAAAAAATACCATGGTTGATTGTCTTACTCGTGAAGGAGTGAAAGATAAAAATGCACAGACACGGCTTACTCGTGAAGGAGTGGAGGCGGTAGAAAACTGGGTGGCAACATATTACACACATCTTGCGAAAGATTATACTTCCGAACGTCCTTTGTCGCACAAAGATACACGGTTCTCTGAATTTACTTTGTACGGGAAAATTGATCTTACTGAACGGTTTCCTGATGGCACAATGACTGTAACTGATTTCAAAACAGGGAGTTCTAAAACTAGTGGGGTGATTGAAAAACGAGATGAAGAAGGTAGACTTTCTTCGTTTATGCGCCAGCTCGCTATGTATTCGTACCTTATCTATGGAGTTGAAAAAGGAAAGGTGGTAAATGAATCACGACTGCTCTTTCTTGAGGCTGATAAGGGTGATAAAAATGCACTATATTCTACAACTGTATCGCAAGAAGAAATTGATTTACTTATAAGGGATATTTCTGATTACAGAATGTATATCAATGAAGGTGAGTGGTATAAAAGGCCGTGCAAAGTTGTAGCGTATGGTGCAGGTAACAATGAGTGTGAGCATTGCGCGCTTGCTCGAAGGATATACGGGACGCCGCGTTCTTAGCGAGGGCCATTATCAAGCCATCCTAAATACAAACCTACTACGAGAAATACAAAAACAAATAAAAGGAGAATACGCGCATATTTTTTCATAGTAACACTATACCATAATTCACAGCCTAGATTTGTAATATATGGTAAACTTTGAGTATGACTACTGGAAAGATGCGTATTCTTGTTGCTGATGATGAAAAACCAATGGCTCATGCACTTGAGTTAAAGTTGAGCCACGAAGGTTTTGAAGTTCAGACCGCAACAAATGGTGATGAAGCCCTAGCTTTAATTGATGAGTTTAAACCACAATTATTATTGCTTGATCTCGTCATGCCAAAGAAAGACGGTTTTGCTGTTCTTGAGGAGTTACATGAACGTGGTAATAAAATTCCAATTATAATTACAACAAATCTTGGACAGGAAGAAGATAAACAGCGTGTCGCAAAGCTTGGTGCAAAAAATTATTTAGTTAAATCAAATACACCCATTGCTGCAATTGTCGCTGAAGTAAAGAAAGTTCTTGGGGTTTAATAAGTACATGACAAACGAACAAATTCAAAAAATTCTCATTTCCGGAAACTATGTTTCTAATGAAGACATGCAGGCGGCTCTTGCTGCAACTGGTCATGGGAGTTTGTCTGAATACCTTATTAACCAAGGTATTATTACGCGTGATATTTTGGGCCAGGCGGCTGCTGAATACCATAAAATTCCTTATGCAGACCTTGATTCATACCCACCCTCACAAGACAAAGTTGCTCAAATCCCAGAAGATGTAGCACGTAAACGAAGAATTGTTTTGTTTAGAGAAGAAAAAAATAAAATAATTATTGCAACAGATTCACCAGAGCAAGCTGATCTTTCAAAATATCTACACGATCTTTTTAAAGGTAAAACCGCGACAATTGCGTACGCACTTCCTGAAGAATTAGATAGAATTTTTGCAATTTATCAAAAGCCTCTTGAAACTCGATTTTCAAAAATTATTAATGAAAATAAACGCGTTGCACCAGAAATACTTGATGAAATTGTAAGAGATGCAGTAGCTTATCATGCGTCAGATATTCACTTCGAACCTACAATAAGTGATGTTGTGATTCGTTTTCGTATTGATGGAGTACTTCAGGAGGCAGGAAGAATAAAAAAACAATATTATGAAAATATTTTAAATCGAGTAAAAGTACAGGCAAAACTTCGTATTGATGAACACTTTTCTGCGCAAGATGGTTCGATTCGTTATAACAATGAAGGCCGTTCTATTGATTTGCGTGTTTCCGTAATCCCTACTGTAGAAGGTGAAAAAATTGCGATTCGAGTACTTGCAGAGTATATGCAAGGCTTTGCACTCAGTGATCTTGGATTAAGTAAAGAGGATGAAAAAAATATCCGTGAAGCTGCTGATAAGCCCTTTGGCATGATTCTTGTTACTGGTCCGACTGGTTCGGGTAAAACAACAACACTGTATGCATTAATAAAAATGCTCAATCAGCCTCAAGTCAATATTATGACTATTGAAGATCCTGTTGAGTATCGTATTGCAGGCGTCAATCAGATTCAAGTTAATACAGCAACAAATCTTACTTTTGCAAAAGGATTACGTTCAATTATTCGACAAGACCCTGATGTTGTCCTTGTTGGAGAAATTCGTGATACAGAAACTGCTGAAATTGCAGTGAATGCAGCACTCACGGGACACTTAATGCTTTCAACATTTCATGCGAACGATGCAGCAACTGCAATACCGCGTTTACTTAATATGAATGTTGAGCCGTTTTTACTTGCCTCAACACTTGAATTGATTGTTGCGCAACGTCTTGTGCGAAGAATTTGTGAGCATTGTCGTCGTAGTGTGACATATTCTCAATCAGAGCTCACAGAAA
>CAZRBQ010000055.1:0-2919 GCA_964598385.1 uncultured Candidatus Saccharibacteria bacterium | reverse complement strand
TTCTGGCGGAAACTCCCGTCGCGTCGCTTTGCGACGCTCCGAATTTTGGCGAAAATGCAACTTTTGAATTTGGGCTGCGGGTCAGGGACTCGAACCCCAATTAGACGCTCCAGAGGCGCCTGTCCTACCATTAGACGAACCCGCAATGTACTGCACTATACCACCCTGACTGGACTTTTTCAAAGTCTATGCTATACTTGCGATAGTTTTTGGTTAAACGAGTGGTGTACTCTTACTACGCCATGGTGCAAGTAACCATATGGTTTAAAGGTTCGGATTGGTTTCCTCCTTCCTCTCTTTTGCCAAATGGTGCGCCGCCTCTGAAAAAAGGCGGCGTTTTTTATTGGTCTATTATTTTCGAAGATATCGTCTGATAGCAAGCCCCGATGAAATTGATCCAAGCACAATACCTGTACCAATAAGAATTAAGAGTATCTGCACAAAGTTTGCTGTGTAGTAATCAAAAATATTCATTCCAAAGAAATCTGTCATATGCGAACCAAGCCATGCGGAAACAGGCCAGAAGATAAGCATGGTGATAAAGGAAGAGATAACGCCATAAATCATACCCTCTACCAAAAATGGCCCGCGAATATATGTATTTGAAGCACCCACAAGTCGCATAATACCAATTTCTTCACGAGCAATATAGATTGTAAGACGAATAGTATTAAACGTGATTAAAATACAAATACCGATAAGCACAAGCGTTACAACATATCCGAGTTTTTGTGCTCCATCAATAATCGAAGTGAGACGATCGATAACAACTTTGTTTTGGTTGTAATTAATCTTATCAATAATGGTTGTTGCATCTTGCGTGAGCGCTGTATCACTTTCAAGAAACTTCGCAATACTTTCATATTGTGATGTTTCTTTTGCTTTTATATTAAGTGTCGCTCCAAGAGGATTTTCATCGAGCTCTTCAAGAGCCTGGAGTGTAAGGTAATCATCCGCATGTCGAGCCTTAAACTCTTCAAGTGCTTGCTGTTGTGATGTATAGGTTGCCATTTCTACTTCAGGCAATTTTTCAATCGAAGATTTAAGTGCACTTATCTTATCTTCAGAGGCATTTGTTGTAAAATAAATTGTCACATCAACTTTATCTTTTACTTGCTCAAGCGAGAAATGTAAAATTGCCTGTAAAAAGATAAGCGCTGTTATTACAGACAATGTCACGGTAGAAATTAAAATAGATGCAAGTGACACAGATCCATTGCGCCAAAAGTTTACAAATCCCGCACGAAACACTCGTTTTATATTAGTGACTTTCATAATAATTATATTGAATACTTACCTTCCTTATCATCGCGCACTATTTTCCCTTTGTCGAGGGTAATTACTCGTTTGCCAATAGAATCAATTACTCCTCTGTTATGCGTAGTCAAAAGTACAGTCGTACCAAGATCATTAATTTTTTTTAAAATCTGCACAACTTCGTACGTATTGATTGGATCAAGATTTCCAGTTGGCTCATCAGCGATAATTAGTTCAGGTTGATTAATAATTGCACGCGCAATCGCAAGTCTCTGTCGTTCACCACCAGACATTTGATGTGGGAAGTGATGCATTTTTGGTGTAAGATCAACAAGCTCAAGCACATGAGGAACATCGGCTGCAATTTCTGCGTCAGTTTTACCAGCAGCTTCCATTGCAAATGCAATATTTTCATATGCTGTTTTATTTGGCAAAAGTTTGAAATCTTGAAACACTGTTCCGATACGCTTTCGTAATTTTGTGAGTTCCTTATCTTTTAATTTATGAATGTCGAGAGCATCGAAAAAGACCGTCCCTGCTGTAGGATGCTCCTCAGCTAAAATGAGTTTTATTATTGTTGTTTTACCCGCACCTGAATGTCCGACCAATGAAACAAACTCACCAGATTCAATCGTGAGATTGATTTCTTCAACCGCTGGTGACTCTTTTGGATATATTTTTGTTACATTTTGAAATTGAATCATAATTTAAAGATCTTTTTCTGCTTCTATAAATGCATCGAGATTTCCCTCCTCGAGCACACCATCGACATCGCTTGTTTCAATTGTAGTACGATGGTCCTTCACCATTTTGTATGGATGCAAAACATACGAACGAATCTGATTTCCCCATTCTATTTCTGTTGATTTGGAAATCTGCATACCTTTTACCTGCATTGTTCGCTCTGCTTCAATCTTCTTGTACAATTTCGCACGAAGAAGGTCGATGGCGAGTGCACGGTTTTGTTCTTGGCTTCGCTCTGTATCTACATGCACCGCAAGGTTTGTAGGTATATGTACAATACGCACCGCAGTCTCACGCTTGTTTACATTTTGTCCACCAGGACCACCGGAACGAGAGAATTCAATCTTTAAATCTTTTTCTGGAAGTGCAATATCTGACGCGTCTGTCTTTTCAAACTTTGGTATTACTTCAACAAGTGCAAATGATGTGTGTCGCAACTTCTTTGCATTGAATGGTGAGATGCGTACAAGTCGATGTACTCCCGACTCGTTTTTTAGTATACCATACGCACCGCGTCCAGATACTAACATTGTACTGTTTCGTATACCTCCGTGATCATTTTCGTTTTTGTGTAACAGTGTACACATAAGTCCTTTTCGTAAACAAAACTTTTCATACATACGAAAGAGCATCGATGCAAAATCTTCTGCATCATCACCGCCAGCACCAGCAAAAAGAGTGAGTACTGCGTTCCCTTTATCATACTTCCCAATTCCAGAAAGTTTCTCTTTTAATTCACTAATTTGTTTAATTATGCTTTGTGCATGCGATTTATCCACCCAAAAATCTGGTTCAGCCATATGGAGTTCAAGGGCGTCAATTTCTTTCTGTAGTGCTTCTTTGTCCATAATTTAAAGCATAGCAAATATTATCACTTCGTTTGCTTTACTAAAAATTAAAATAGTAAATAATGAAATG
>CAZRBQ010000054.1:0-3358 GCA_964598385.1 uncultured Candidatus Saccharibacteria bacterium | reverse complement strand
ATCCTCTATGAATTTGCGTCATTACAATGAATGGAAAGATACAGATGCAGTAGAAACACTTGCAATGTTTCTTGATACTGTTATTTCTGATTTTACCGCACGCCTTGAATCATTCCGTGATAGTAAGGATCCACATAAGCAATCAGCGTTTTATTTTATGCAACGTGCATATAAATTTGCAAAAGAACACCGAGCGCTCGGGCTTGGAGTGCTTGGGTGGCACACTTATCTTCAAGAAAATAATATTCCTTTCGAGAGTGCAGAGGCATCCCAATTAAATGAAGAAATTTTTAAGCTTATACATGACAAGGCATATAAAGCATCAAAGCAAATGGCAGAGGATTATGGTGAGCCAGAAATACTAAAAGGATATGGTAGACGCAACACAACACTTCTTGCAATTGCACCAACAACATCTTCAGCATTTATTCTCGGCCAGGTTTCTCAAGGCATTGAACCACTTATGTCAAACGCATTTGTAAAAGATGTTGACAAGATGAAGGTCACAATAAAAAATCCTACACTTGAAAAACTCTTAGATGAGAAAGGGCAAAATACTTCAGAAACATGGAATAGTATTCGTGATAATGATGGATCAGTACAACATTTAGACTTTTTAACAGATCATGAAAAACGCGTTTTTAGGACATTCAGTGAGATTGACCAAAAGGCAATAATTGATCAGGCTGCCGTACGACAAAAATATATTGATCAAGCACAGTCACTTAATATTATGATTGATCCTACAATTCCAACAAAGGAACTTAATGCGCTTTACCTTTATGCTTGGGAGAAGGGAGTGAAAACTCTATACTATCAACACAGTATGAATGCTGCTCAGCAGTTTGGTCGCAAAAAACTTCAAGAGCTAGACATCAAAAAACCAAAGGTAGCATTCGTTGCACAAGACAGTATCTGCATCGGTTGCGAAGCGTAAGAAGAAACACCCGGAAGGGTGTTTCTTCTTTTGGTTGTATTGACATTTTTAAAATATATATTATTATTTAAAGTAGAAATGTAAACTAACAACTAAATATAAACGCTGAATGAAAAACATCATCTTCGCGCTTTGTGCGCTCTGTACGTCGTTCACTTTGCGAGCTACGTCTATCGATTCTCTCTCCGTGCTCATGAATACCGATACGAGCACTACACTTATTGCACACTACAGTACAAGTGGTAGTGCGTATGTGTTTGTAGTACGAGATGTGACAGCTTCTTTTCAATCGCCTGTCGTGCTTTCACAGCATGTAGTTCCGGCTGGTGGAATGGAAGATACTATTAGCAGTCACCCGCTCGGTGCAGATTCAATGTATTACTATCGATTTATGTTATCTGATGGAATTACTGTCGATACGTTGATTGATAGCGTCCGTACACTGGTTGCGCCAGCGACACCTGCTCATGTGGTAAACCTCATGGCGCGTAATCTTACACAAAGTGGGGCGTTACTTACTGTTGAGTATGAAGACGGTGGTAGTTTAATGTTTCTTGACTGGCAACAATCAAGTGACGAAGGAGCTACATGGTCAACGATTGCGATACATACTGCAAATGGAAATGGAATGGATTCACTCCAAGTTCAACACTCAACACAAGATACGCTTTGTTATCAGGTGCTAGGATGGAATCTTGTGTATCCAACGTCTACTGACACAACAAACAGTGTTTGTTTTGCAGTACTACCGCCTCGCGCCCAAAGTCCATTTGTAGATTCTCTTGCTGTTACTGGAATTACAGAGACGGGCGGTAGGCTGTTTATTAGAACAGTAAGTGATTCAGTTGGTTCAAGTGTTGTGGTGAGAATTTCACCAGACAATTTTGTTACCACCTTACCACTTTGTGCTTACGGTATAACGCAGGGGCAAAGTGATACTTCGCTTTGGGTTGATGGTTTTGGTCCGGATGCACCAGTATGGATTGAGGTAGTTGTAGTAAATGTGCTTGGCGCTGATACAGTGCAAACATCGTTTACAACAAATCCAATTATCGTGGGGCCACCAACAATGACGATTCTTTCTGTCTCTGTTGTTGGAAATGAGGTCGCTGTTGATGCAGTGTATTCATCTTACGATAACTATCCTAATACTATTGCAGGATTTGAGATTGTTCGGGCAACTGATACTATGGTAAGTATTTTTAACTCTGGTATAGATACACTTGTGCAATCTTTTGGAGCACTTCATTTCAATGAAATGTTTAGCGGAATACCGAGCGGTAGTTATATGGTTCGTGGGTGGATCATGAACTCTTCTGGGTTCTATGCAACTCCGTGCGTACCGTTTAGCATTACAACAACAGGTATTGAAGAATTGCTTGAAATGAAAATGCCAAGTGAGTATCTAATATACACAATACATGGAGTTTTCATTGGGCGCTGTAATACCGTGTTTCCACAGGAGTGGTTGTCGCGCTCTGCACTTCCGTCGGCGATATATATATTTATATCTCCGCAAACAAAGAGTACGGTAAAATGCTACAAGTAGTTTGAGGAGCAAGCGTGCTGTTTTTATAACCAGTGTCACAAAGGTGATGCTGGTTTTTTTATTTGCTAAATTTTATTTCTATGGTATTATGAAATTGTTTGTACCAGACAGTTGCGCTATAGCAATATAGTGAGGAAAGTCCGAACACATACCGCAGTACTATGCGGAAGGGTAGCGGGTAATTCCCGTCGTTTGTAAAAATAGAGGTGCGAGCAGAGACGCTTCCAACGAAAGAAGGGAAGCATCTTTCCTAGAAAGATGAGCTTGTATGGTGACATGCAAGGTGAAACGGCTAAATCCTTACCTGTGTGCAAGGCCGTGCTACTTTTATAGTAGAGTGCCGCTTGAGGGTTGTGGTAACATAACTCCTAGATAAATAACTGTCGTCACAATCGTTCGTATTTCGAAAAAGAAGTGATACAGAATTCGGCTTATCGGTACAAATGCAATATGAAAAAGCGCTCATAACTGAGCGCTTTTTCACTTTCAATTGAATATAAAACAGGTATACTGATATAGTATGAAGAAGCATAATACTATTTTTGATAGAATATTTCATTTTTTTGATAAACTTGAAGACCGTGTGCGCGGTTTTCTTTCTCGTAAGCCAACCCTTTACGCAATTATCGCTGGGTTTGCTATTGTGTTGTTTTGGCGTGGCGTATGGCATACTGCTGATCTTTTTCCAGTCCTTACTGGGCCAGTCTCGATTATTGTTAGTATCATAATACTTATGGTTACGGGTCTTTTTGTATCATTCTTTGTAGGTGATATTATTATTCTTTCAGGAATAAAGAAAGAAAAAAAAGTAGTAGATAAAACAGAAGAAGAGCTTTTGAAAGAAGCAAACGAAATTACAAAAATAAAAGAAA
>CAZRBQ010000053.1:0-3688 GCA_964598385.1 uncultured Candidatus Saccharibacteria bacterium | reverse complement strand
GACGCAAATTAATCGAAGAAAGACAACACACAAAAGAAATTTCATCGTTTGTTGGTAAACAAATTTCTGAGCAAAGATTACTGCCATGAATTCTCATGCCCTTATCTTTGTAAACATCAACAGTATTATTGTTTACCGTATCACTAAAAAGAATATATGGGTAACCAATTTCAGTACGTCGTTGAATTATCTTTGCCCATATTTTTCTCTTTTCTTGATCACCATCAACCATCTCTTTAAGCCACTTATCCCCAACAGTAACAGCATAGGTAGATTCTTGAATTGGATGTCCCTCTTTTCCAATATTCAAAAATTCTTCAATATCAGCATGTTCAACAGGAAGATATGGTGCAACGTGTCCACGTCGAACAGAACCTTGACTGACAATATTTATCAAGTTATCAAAAAGTTCCATGAAATGAACCGATCCCGAAGAATGACCATTATCTTTTATAATTGCTCCTCGCGGGCGCAATCCACCAAAATATACTGCAGTGCCACCACCGTATTTTGTCATCATGCCAACTTCAGCATGAGTGTAAAGAATACGAGACATATCATCATCAACATAACTTCCGAAGCAACTTATTGGAAGCCCTCGAGAAAGACCGTAGTTTGACCACACAGGTGAAGCCAATGAATAGAACCCTCGTGACATGTAGTCGTAAAATTTATCTGCGAATCCTGGTTTATTTAGATATTTTTCCGCAATTTCCGCAATTTCTCGAATACGACCTTCTGCAGTAATATCTCCTACAAGATACCCTTTTGATAAAAATTTTCTACTATTTTCATTGAGCCAATACATGGTGTTTTATGGTTTGATTATGATATTAATAATTTAGAATAGATCGTCACTAGTAATACTTTTACTTTTTTTGTTGTAATTAATTGATTTTTTGTTGAAAAAATCTCCATGCTTTGTAGCAATAACTTCATCGTAAAACCAATCAGATTCTTTTAGAAGTTTTGTGTCAGTGTCAAAAATCTTTCTAATACCGATACTCTGTAATGATTTATTAAACCGTTCTTTAATAAACTCAACAACAACTGCTTTTGGTAGAAAATCTAGTTCACCTTTTTCGAAAATCCAATCTACAACTTGTTGCTCCGACTCAAATGCCTCGTGACAAACCTTTATTACTTCATTTTCGAATTCTTCATCAAACCATTCTGGATGTTCCGTTTTGATTATGTTTATAAGGTCAATCCCGAACAAACCATGGATTTGTTCTTCTTTTGAAGTTGCCTCTACTGCGTTTGACATACCCTTAAAAAGATTCTTGTGCTTATTGAAAGACATGATGATCAGAAACTGAGAGAAGAGAGATACGTGTTCAATAAACAACGAAAATAGAAGTATTGATTCACTGTAATCTCTATCTTCTTCGCTTCGTGCGTTTGCGAGCGCTTTTTCAAGATAGTGCACTCGTTTCATCAATGCAGGGATTTCATTGATTGTTTTAAATACTTCATTTAACCCTAATATCTCAAGTAGATGTGCATAAGCATCAGTATGTCGAACTTCACTTTCTGCAAAAGTAGCGCCGACAGCACCAACTTCTGGTTTTGGAATTCGCTTATAGATATCACCCCAAAATGTTTTTACCGCAACCTCAATCTGTGCAATTGCCAACATTGCATTTTTGATTGCATTTCGCTCTTTTTCATCAACATTAACTTTAAAATTTTGAACGTCACCAACAAAGTTAAACTCTGTGTGAATCCAGTATGAATGACGTATCGCACTCACATATTCATAGAGCTCTGGATATTCATACGGCTTTAATTGAACTCGTTTTTTAAAAATATCTCGTTTTCTTTCTTTTGCTCGTTCCTCTCGATATAAAATATATGCTTTAGCAACTTGGAAATCACCCTTTTTCGCAATTTCTTGCTCAACAAGATTCTGAATGTCTTCAACGGTAGGAATACGCTCAGAAGAAAAGAAAGACTCAAGCTGTTCACATACTCGCTTTGCGAGACCAGCAACTTCTTCTTTATGAATTGCAATATTGGTTGCTAAATATGCTTTCTCTATTGCTTTTTCGATACGAGAAACGTCGAAATCGACTATAGCGCCACTTCTTTTTTTTACGAGTACAATTGCCATCTCCTATGAAAAAATAACTAATAAACACACCAACCCCTTTGGTTACTTTATTTTACAAAAATGAAGCAAACGATACTATGTTGATAACGCGATTTTAGTAAAAAAACATCGCAGTGATACAAAAAATAATATTGTAAAGATCGTCGCCGAATAAGACTGTTATTCAAAGAGTATTTTGTCGTAAAAAAATATTTTTTCACCAATCTTTAAATTTTCCTTTTTAAAGAACCCCGCTGGGACTTCTAAGACAGAGCGAATCGGGAATGGAGAGCTTATTTGGCTTGGGTACGTATCGGGAGAAACTTCTTCGGAGACATGCACTATCTCCCCATTGCTATTTATCCATAATAAATCAAGGCTATAATTCATATTTTTCATCCAAAATGGGTATACTCCTTCTTGGGGAAATACAAATAACATCCCAGAATATGGTGGTAGGTATTTTGTACCAGATAATCCCTGTTCTCGTTTATCAAAAGTATCCGCAATAAAAACATTGAGCTCTACTTTCCCTATTGCAATACGTGTAGTTTCGAATTTCTTAAAATTAGCGATGCTTGTTACTTGCCACACATAGTAAAAAATCCCAATAGCACCAAGGAAAGCAATGATAAAAATTCTGTTTCTTTTCATAACATAGTTAAGAGTACTTAATATAAAAGAACATCAAATACATGCTTTGTTTTTGGATTATTTCCTCCATAACAAAGAAATCCATTACGAACTTCTTTACAACGCCCTTTAAAATAACTATCTTTTGTATCTGTGACGACATAAATTGCATCTTCTCGTGATTGAGGATTTGGTGGACGCATTATGATTGAACGATCATCCAAAAGCGTTTGAGATAATGTTTTTGGAAGAACAACTGCAAGATAATCTTCTCGTGCAGTCCAATTCACTGGAAGACGAAATGTTTGTGGCTGTTGTAATGTAGGCTGGTTTTGTACTGAAATAAGTACCCATGAATCACGCTCTTTTATAAGTATTTCATCCTTGGATGTAAGTGGTGTGGTAGTACTATCAATAATTTCAGGAACTGATACAGGACTATTTGATTTTATTGCTTGTGTTTGATTGTCTTGAATGAATTGGTTGCGATCTTTGTTTGGCTTCATCAAAAAAAACATTCCTATTGCAAGCAATAAAAATGCTCCAAAAATAAATGGTGTTGGGTTGTCACGTATAAACTGTCTCATAAAGATATTGTAACGTGTTCTACAAAATTCCTCTCTGTGCAAAACAAAAAGCACCCGTAGGTGCTTTTTGAAATTACTCTTTGCTCTTTTGTTCTGTTCTCGTAGGTTTCGTCTTTCCGAATGTCATATTCTTTTAAGTTGAATCAAACTTTTCAATACTCAATTGAGGTATTGAAAATCGACGCGATCAGAGGAAACACATCGAAACGTGTTTCCTCGTATTTCACTTGAATTGTTCCACGAGCAGCTTCCGCTACCCGTGCCTTGTTACGACTTACTCCCTGTTACCGAATTTACCGTAGTCCCTCCTTATGGAGAGCTTTCGGGTACTCCCGGCTCCCTTGAGTTGACGGGCGGTGAGTACAAGACTTGAGAA
>CAZRBQ010000052.1:0-3785 GCA_964598385.1 uncultured Candidatus Saccharibacteria bacterium | reverse complement strand
ACGAAAAGAGTCTTCCCTTGATAATCTTCTTGAAGAGGGCTTCGATTATGCCGACCAAAATACGCGATCACCAGAAACATCTTTTGACGCTGAGCGAGTAATCATGCTCGCGCGCACACTTGATGATAAATATCGTGATGCTGTACTTATGCGATATGTAGATGACCTTTCGATAGGAGAAATTGCAACCATTTTAGGCGAATCAGAAAATAATGTATCAGTACGTATTCACCGTGGTGTTCAGAAATTAAAAGAAATATTGCGTGACAATTCTTATGAATAACTTTTTTAGCCAATTGAAACAAGTAAAACTTTCTCGTCAAGAAAACGAGCGTATTCGTGCGTCGCTTGAACATACACTTGGCTATACGCCCTCTAAACTAAAATCATTACCAATACAACCATCCCCTTATGTAAGTCATTTTTCATTTTTCTCAAAAAAAATGATTGCTTTTGCGCTTGTTGTTATGGTTATTAGTGGGAGCGGTCTTTCATACGCGGCAGAACTTTCACTTCCAGGTGATGCACTTTACCCTGTGAAATTAAACTGGAATGAGGCAATTAAAGGTACGTTTGTCTATGGAAATACTGCGGAAGCATACTGGAATGAGACACTTGTCGAGCGACGCCTTAAAGAAATTAATACACTCCGTAGTGAAAATAAACTCACAAAAGAACGTGCGGCAATTGCCGAAAAAGCTTTTGTTGCACAATCAAACCAACTTGTAGCTTCAATCAAGAAACTAAAGCAAGAAGGAAACCATGAAGTTGCACATACTGTAGCAAAGAAAATTATTCCTGAATTAGAAAACTACGCGAAGACGAGCACTTCCCTTGCTACCACTTCACCAGAAAAAGCACCTGTCGCCCTCATGAAAACACAAGAGCCAGAATCTGTGAGCACGCTTTCAATGCTATCCGCAACAAGTACACCGAGCACACTTGATGGTATGGGCGGGAGTGAAGATATAGAAGTGCCAGAAAATGAAACTTTTACTAAAACAAGCGAAGGTCAAGATGCGAGTTTCGAAATTGAACTTGAAAAAACAACAATTGAAAATAAACTTGCTGAAAAAATAAGTGCACAGGCAAAAGTGCTCGCAAGTGAAAGCGCTCAAACTACACCTGCCGAAAATAATATAAATACAATTAATGACACTACAGGAACACCAGCAACAAGTACTGACCCACTTCTAGAAGAAAGCGAAAAACCTGTTGGCATACTCGTAGGAAAAGTTGAGATCGGGCCACTTTGTACCAAAGATGCTACACCAAAGTGTATCTCATCATCTGATGCATATAAAAACTACCCGTTAAAACTTTATGCATCAGACAGTACTGTTGCTGCTGATATTATTCTTGATAAAGATGGCATGTTTACTGCAACTATTCCTGTCGGTGACTATACACTTGATATGAAAAAGCAACCTGAAGGAACAACAAAAGACCTTCCAGCAAAAATAACAATAACAGAAGACAAAAAATCTGAAGTTAAGATCAAGATTACGCTTACACAAACTAACCAATCACGCTAGACTATTCAACAATTTCAAAATCTTCAGAAGAATCGCCGTCACTACTACGGCGATTCTTTTGTAGTAAGCGAAAAACAACCACCACTACCACTAGAAAAATAAAAAATCCACCATAGATACCGTACTTTCGAATATTCGAGGTCTCTTTACCTTGAGTGTTTGTATCACCATAAATAATTTCATTTACCACATCAGGAGTTGTCGTTGCCATAGATGTTTCAGCATGAGCAACAGTAGCACTTACTTTTTTTGAAATGGAATTATCATGCATAAACCCTAGCCTTGAAGCAGGGGGAACTTCTGAACGAGTAGAAAGTAAAATTCCTTCTATTGTTTGAATACTTACCAATGTAAGCGGTGGTATAAAATGAGAAGTCTTTGCTGAAACTGTAATACTCCCCTTTGCTGGAAGAAAGGTCCGTTTTGGAAATTGAAATACTAAACCATTGCCAATAAGTTGCATGCCCCCAAGATCAACTTCCAGTATTGAATTATTTGCAATCGTAACAGCACCATCTGGAAACACTTTTTCAATACTTAGACCACCTTCAACAACTTCAATTGTTGTCCGTGCTACTACATCTGGTTTTTCTGAATACTGCGAACGGTAATAAGCACATGTAACAACGTATACTCCAGGATACTCATACTTATGTGTGACATATGGGCTTTTTTGAATTTCTTCAAAACTAGCTCCATCACCAAAACTCCAAACAAAATACCCACGATTAATAGAGCTTCCATCGGTATCAAAAATACTAGATGAAAAATGTATCTCCGAGCTTACTCTGACTTTTGAGGGAGAAGTAATCGTACCTGTAACAGACTTTGGTTGAACTATTTGTTTTGTCTCTGCTTGCTCTTGTGATGGTGTATCATTTGAGTTTGCCTCTGATACAATGCTTTCACTCTTACTATTTAGCACTCCAGGACTAGCAACAACTTCAGTCCAGTTGCCAGCATATAAACCAAGTGTTGCACCATTACCAGCACCACCTTTTACTGGTTCATACGTAACTGAATCAACTATAGTACCACTTGCATTTTTGAGTGCAATCATTTCTCCATTTTCATTTTGTAATGAAAAACTTGAATCAAGTAATACACCATTAAAATTTGGCCACGCACTGAGAAAGACCGCTGGTGAACCCGCAATAACTGCGTAACCTTGAGGTTGTACTATGGTTCCTCCGAGATACGATACGAGACTATGGTTAGTGTTTGCTTCAAAAAACTTATATCCCGAAATATCTACAGACTCACTTCCATCATTGTAAAGTTCAACCCATTCATTATCAGTGTCTGTACCTGGGGCATCATACATAATTTCATTAATAATGAGTCCCGCATAAACAGGTACTACTCCTGAAAATAAAAACACAATAAGACAAATTACAAAATATTTTTTTGTGTAATACATAGATACTATTCTAAAATTTTTTTGAGAACATCTTCTGGTACTTCACGCTTTGATAGTACTGATTTGTTTTGTTCGGATGATTGTGTATTATGTTTTTTTTCTACCGAAAGTGTGACATTTTCTTTATTCACTTTACTACTCAATTCATGCTTAGTTTCTGTCTTCTTATGCTCAGCATCAGCATTAAGTTTTTCGAGAACATTTTTCAGCATCGATAGTTTATTTGCAGAAGCCCCTTTTTCAGTTTTAGGGCGAAGTGCGTCAAGTGATACTTGTGGTAACAGTTCATTTTTTATTACTTCTTGTGGCAACTCAGCCTGAATTGATTTTTCTAAAGGACTATCAATATCTTGAAGCAGTTTCTTTAGTGAGTCGTTTGGCTTTCTTTCAGTAAACACTGGACGTGATAAAGATTTAGAATCACTATATTTTGACACAACGGACCCCCCAGAAACTTTTTCAGTTTCAAATGCTTTTTTAAATGGGTTTTGGTTTTGGTTTTTATTACGAACATTTTGACGGGAATCTGCATACTCCCCTGAAATTTTCCCGCGACCCTTCTCATGACTAGCCTGTCGAGAAGATTGAGTATGGTATGAATCCTTTGATACATGGTTACGTACAACAGGATTAACGGTTGGTTGTTCAACATTTTCCTCCTTATGTGTTTCAGCATACTTACGTATCCGCTCTGCTTTTTTTTCATCAATAATTGGCTCGTGCCATTTCAAAATCTCTTCTTCTACAACATGCTTTGGCCGAGCGTTGTGTTCTCGAGAATACGTAATAATTTTTTCTACGAGAGTTACCTCAGGGCGAGCTATTGGTGC
>CAZRBQ010000051.1:0-3803 GCA_964598385.1 uncultured Candidatus Saccharibacteria bacterium | reverse complement strand
TAGAGCGCTCCCCTGAAGAGGGATAGGTCACCAGTTCGACCCTGGTCCCGAGCACCAAATATAAAACCGCCTTAGGGGCGGTTTTATTGATTTTTAGAGGCTTTTTACACGCAGGTTTGCTTGTTTCTCTTTATCAATTTTTGGGAGGTGGATTTCTAATAGACCGTGCTTTTCAACTGCTTCAGCGTCTTCAAGCTCAACTTCTTGGGGAAGTAAAATGGTTCTTGAAAATGAACCCCAATAGAGTTCTTTAATGAAATAGTTATCGTGGCTTATATTGCGTACTTCTTCACGCTTCCCACGAATAGTAATCATATCTCGAGAGATATTAATAGAAAGATCTTCTGGTCGTACTCCTGCAACCATTGTTTTAACAATTATTTCTGTAGGTGTTTGATACACATCAACGGTGAGTTGACCTTCTTCTTCAGGCTCTTCTTGCCAAGGTTCTTCTTTTACATGTTTACTGCCAAGTGTTTTTGGTTTTAGAGATCGAATAGTTTTCTCTTCTTCATCCTCATGAAAAGAATCGTCCATCTCTGGCTCCTTCATTTTCATTGTGCCTGTTATTTTTTCGAAAAGATTTTTCTTTTTACTAAAAAACATAATTAATACAATGGGGTACTCATGCGGCGTAGCTTTTCAAACATGAGCATAGTGATAATGGTGACAATCCAGAGGAAGCCGAAAATGCCAAAGAAACTTTTGCCGTTATTATGTATTATAAAAAAGTTAAAGATACTATGCAATACAATTGCTGTTAGTAAACCTACCCAGAGGTGAACTTTTTTAGCAAACCAGCTTTTATAGTAGGCAAGACCAAGTGCGATGCCTACCATAGAGCTTGCAGTCGCGTGAAGAAGATTTGCCCCCAAGAAACGTAAACTTCCGGTTAAGAGACTGACCGTGGTGTCTGCTGTTGTAAGTGGATGAATAAGGAAAAGTGTATTTTCAAGTGCTGCAAACCCTAGCGCAGCAGTAATAAAATAGATCGGATAATCGACAGGTTCATCAAGGTGTCGGCTTCGCATAGCAACAACAAGTACCACAAAATATTTAATCATCTCTTCAAGAGCAGCCCAAATAACTGTGAGATAGGGTACATCTCTGAACTGATCACGCGCAATTTGTTCAAAAGGTACAATCAATATGACTGATGCCATGCCAATTAAAAAAGTAAACAAGAGAAGTCCACGTGGTTCAGGGCGTTCGTCATCTTCTTTGAGCCAGAAAAAAAGCCAAAACAAAGCTGGAATCATTCCGCCAACGATACCGATAGTTACTATTGCGCTGTCACTCATATGATTAAAGATGGTGTACTACTGTTGTACAGGCCAAGGTGTGACCATAAGAAGTCGTGGCGTATCTTTGTGAGGAAGTAATGACCACAATTCTTCGGTAACAAAAGGCATAAATGGATGAAGTGCCATAAGCGATTCACGTAAAATAGTGTACAGCAACACTTTTCGTGAAGCACAAGTTAACGCATCTCCATCTTTCAAGAGCGTTTTGCTCTCTTCAAGTAGTATATCAGCTAGTTCATGCCAGATATAGTGGTATAACTTTTCTCCTGCAAGGTAAAATCGATATTGTTCAATATCTTTTGTGACATCAGTAAGCAATTCTTTAAATGTTGCGTATATTTTTTTATCAGTTTCGCCTAGTGTTCCTTCTGGTGCAATATTGTCGATAGTTGTTACAATAAAACGAGTAATATTCCAAAGTTTATTTGCAAAATGTTTTTGACCCTTGATTTTATCTTCAGAGATTTTACTGTCAGTGCCTGGAGCTGTACCTATGACAAGTGCCATACGGCCTGCATCTGCGCCGTACTTTGCAGAGATATCAAGCGGGTCAATTCCATTTCCAAGAGATTTAGACATTTTGCGTCCTTGTGCATCACGAACTGTTCCATGAAGATAGACCGTTTCAAATGGAATAGTGCCAAGTCCGTATCCTGTCATAAGTATCATTCGTGCAACCCAAAAGAAAAGTATTTCGTAGCCGGTTTCGAGAACTTGTGTTGGATGATATATGGTAAGATCTTCTGTTTTTTCTGGCCATCCAAGAGTTGAAAATGTCCATAGCCCAGAAGAAAACCATGTATCAAGTGTGTCCTCATCTTGTGTCCATCCTTCACCTTCGGGTGCTTCTATTCCAACAAATAGTTCTTCACCTTTGTACCACACTGGGATTCTATGTCCGTACCAAATTTGTCTCGAAATACACCAGTCTTGAAGGTTTTCTATCCAGTGGAAGTATGTTTTATTAAAATATTCAGGAATTATTTTTGTTTGACCACTATCAATAACGCTCCTCATGACTTCTTTGAGTGTTGTTTTTGAATCACTTTGAATTCCATTTATTTTAGAATGGTCGAGTGTGAATTCTTTGTTTACATCGATAAACCATTGAAGTTTTGGAAGTGGTTCGATAATTCCTCCTGTACGTTCGGCGGTTGAAACATTTTGATTTACTTCTTCTTCGTTTTCAAGAAGTCCTTCAGTGCGAAGCCAGTTCACAATTACTTCGCGCGCTTCAGTTGTTTTCTTTCCGAGAATTCGTTCATCGCCGACTGTCATCTTTGCGTATTCGTTGATGACTTGTACTGATGGCAGATTGTGTCTCTGTGCAATATCAGCGTCAATCATTGAATGTGCGGGGGTCACACCGAGGGCACCTGTTCCAAAGTCTTTTTCGACAGATTCATCAGCGATAATTTTGATATGAATAGGTACACCACAAAAATTTATATCATATTCTTTTCCAATAAACTCAGTGTATCGTTCATCTGATGGATGAACCGCTACTGCTACATCACCAACTTTTGTTTCTGGACGAGTTGTTGAAATAGAAATAGGGAAGTCTTTGCCATATTTGAAAGTATAAAGCTTTGCCTTACGTTCTTCATAGACAATCTCATCATCTGCAATTGTTGTTTGACCTTTTGGATCCCAGTTGACTACGCGGGTTCCACGATAGATAAGACCATCATCGTACATTTTTTTAAACATTGTACGAACTGCTCTTGTCCGTATTTCATCGAGTGTGAATGCTTCACGAGACCAGTCGCAAGAAGCCCCCATGGCTTTTATTTGAGAGAGTATTGTGTCGTGTGATTCTTGAGCAAATTGATTGACACGCTTAAGAAGTTCTTCGCGTCCGAGATCGTGGCGAGATTTTCCTTCTTTTTTCATGATTTCTTTTTCAACCTTCGATTGTGTTGCGATTGCTGCATGGTCTGTCCCTGGAATCCAAAGTGTTCGATCGCCCTTCATTCGATGATAGCGGATCATAATATCTTCTACTGCGAGCATCATTGCGTGCCCCATATGAAGAATTCCGGTTACATTTGGCGGGGGAAGTACGATTGTAAATGGCTTTGCTTCTGGATTAGTTATGCCATCGTTAATACAAACGTCTGGATTAAAATAGCCACTTTTCTCCCATGTTGCATAAATTCTAGGTTCGGTTTCTTTTGGATTATACGGCGAAAGTAGTTTTTCGGGGATAGTATTTTTTTCTTCCATATGTCAGTAAATATAGCATTTTAAAAGGTTTTTTGGTATAGTGGGCGAAATTTTGTATTCTAACAATTAAAAAAAGAAACATGGAAAAAATAGGTAAGCCGATACGCGTGTTTAAGTTTGGGGGTATGTGTACTGCATCAGGCGAGAATATCAAGAAAGTACTCTCGATACTTAAAAAATACAGAGAGCACAAACTAATCATAGTATTCTCTGCAAAAGGAAAAACCACAGACAATCTGTATGAGGTATTACGATTGTGGCAAAGTAATGATC
>CAZRBQ010000050.1:0-3970 GCA_964598385.1 uncultured Candidatus Saccharibacteria bacterium | reverse complement strand
TTTCACGGTCTCCTGTTTTCAAGACAGGTGCCTTCAACCACTCAGCCACGCCTCCATATATTATTTATTTTTGAAACAACGCCATAATACCTTAAAATCAAAAAAAAGTACACACGGCATAATTTTTCACTAGGAAACATACAAAAGTTACGATACAGTATACATATATATGAACGATGCCATAAAAAAGTATTCTTGGACAACACTCGAGTATGAATATACTCCGCGTAGTCGTGACTGGTATATTGCACTAATCGTTATTGGACTATCGCTTGGCATCACCGCAATCATTTTACATAATATTCTTTTTGGTATTTTTATTATTCTTTCTGCGGGAATGATACTCTATCTTGGACACCGAAAACCATCAGAAGTTTCCTGCACGATAGATGAAAACAACCTCACACTCCATCAAGAGATTATTCCATTAAAAAAAATTAAAGCGTTTACCTTTCGTGGAACAAGCCCACATAGAAAACTTTTACTTTCAATTGATCGAACATTCATTCCCTTCGTCACTATCCCCCTTGAGCACGATTCTCACGAACAAGAGATTGATGCGATTCTTTCAAAAAAATGCACTCGCGATGATGCCCTTGAAGAACCCTTTATTACTCAATTTGCAGAGAAAATAAAATTATAATTATGGATACTCCAAGTCATCTTTCAATTTTTTATGGCAAAGAATGCCCTCATTGCGAAAAAATGCTTCGTGTTGTAAAAGAGCTTGAGAAATCTCTGGCTATTTCTGTAAATAAATTTGAAATTTGGCACGATAAAGAGAATATGAAAATGATGGAGGCGCTTGATAATGGTTCCTGTGGCGGAGTACCTTTTTTCTTTAATGAAAAAACTCATAAAACAATTTGTGGTGAAGCGACACTTAACGAGCTCAAGCAGTGGGCAAAATAATTTTCTCATCGCCAATTTAAAAAGCCCAGCAGTGGGCTTTTTAAATTGCAGTGATCCCGGTAGGAATCGAACCTACATCAGCAGCTCCGCAAGCTGCCGTCCTATCCATTGAACGACGGGACCAGTGAGGGCAACGCCCTCAGAGATTATTGTACTCCTTTTGCAATACGAGCGAGACGAGATTTGCGACGAGCAGCAGTATTTTTTTTGATTACACCTTTTTTAAGTGCTTTATCAATTGTGCTGTATGCATGAGAAAGAGTTTCTTTGTTCACTTTTTTTGTACGAACTTCTTTCTCAACATTTTTTGTTGCATCCTTCATTGCCTTCTTGCGTCGATCGTTGACGATTTTTCGTCGACCTGCGACTCGAAGGGCCTTTTTTGCTCCACGTGTAATTGGCATATATACCTAAACTAAACTAGTAATAATATCGTTAGAATGTCGCTCAACCTATTCCCAATCGAGACACAATCGAGAGTATTGAACGCTCGCACTATACCAGAAAAATTAGTCAAAGGCAAACAAGAGTACCTGCAAAGTATGTCGTAAGTACGCTATACTATCACTATGATTGCATATATTCATGGCACTGTTCGTATGATTACCGACCGCGTTATTATTATTGATGTTGGTGGTATTGGCTACAGCATTGCAACAACACCTGAAACACTCTCAGGTGCTCGTGTTGGTGAAGATTATGCACTTAATACATACCTTGCTGTTCGGGAGGATGCGCTAGATTTGTATGGTTTTACATCGCTTGAAGAACGAGATTTCTTCATATTACTACTTGGTGTTTCTGGTATAGGTCCTCGTTCCGCCCTATCGGTGTTAAGTGTCGCACCACTTGAAACACTTAAAAAAGCTATTGGCACCGGCGACACAGGATACCTTACGAAGATATCTGGTATTGGTAGAAAAACAGCAGAAAAAATTGTACTTGAATTACGAGATAAACTAAAAGCTCATGTAAACATGAAAGAGGCTCCTGGCGCACTTCGTGCCGAAAGCGATACTATTGATGCACTTAAGGCACTCGGCTACTCACAGCACGAAGCGCGTGAGGCACTTCGTGCTGTCGACCCTACTCTTACCGACACTGGCACACGTCTCAAAGAAGCGTTAAAAATTCTTGGGAGGGGTTAAAAAACCCGCAGAAATGCGGGTATACTTTATGCTCTTGAGACACTTTAGTTTTTCACAAACGTTTTTTCTGTTTTTTGTTTCTTCGAAGTGCTTGTTTAATTGCTTTACGAGCACGCTTTAATTCTTCTTTTTCTCTTCTTTTTTTCGGAGTTGGCATCTTGAGAAGTTTTTTTGTAGTATAAATTGATTGTAATAAAAAGCAACTATGTATGCCGGAGCTACCAGAAGTACACACTACAACACTCGGGCTTTCTCGCGCCATAATTGGAGCGCGTATTGATGATGTTTGGACAGACCTCGCAACACGAACCCATACAACACCCCACCTCAAAGAATCTTTAAAAGATAAAAAATTTTTTGCTTTCTTTAAAAAAAATTGTATCGGTGCTCGCATTCTCCGCATACATCGTCGGGCAAAAAATATTTTAATTGATCTTGATAACAACTATACAATTTTAATTCATATGAAAATGACAGGCCATCTTTTGGTTGGACACTATATGTATTCGCGAAAAAATAATTCATGGTCAGTGTCCCCCGACGAAAAAAACGAGGCCTTACGTGACCCATATAACGGCTATATTCATGTAGTATTTTCACTCTCAAACAACACCTCGCTCGTACTTTCTGATGCACGCAAGTTTGCAAAAATAACACTGATTAAAACACCAACATTAAACGAGAGTATCCACCTTGCACATCTTGGACCAGAACCTCTTGATCCCTCTTTCACCTTTTCACTTTTTAAATCTACACTCCTCAAACGGCCAAAAGCACCTATAAAAAATGTGCTCATGGATCAGCATATTATTGCAGGAATCGGAAATATTTATTCAGACGAAATGCTTTTTCTTGCTAATATTCATCCGCTCTCACACGTAGAAGCATTACCGACCCTTCAACTTCAATCTCTGTTTCAAGCAATGAAAAAAGTGCTTAGCAAAGGGATCGATTTTGGTGGTGATTCAATGAGCGATTATCGTAGAGTTGATGGGACACGAGGATCATTTCAAAACAAACACAATGTCTATCGCCTGACAAACAAACAATGTTCGAAACGTGGTTGTACTGGTATACTTAATCGTATAGTTGTTTCAGGTAGAAGTGCCCATTTTTGCCCGAAACACCAAAAGAAATATGTTTAAAGAAAACCCCGATTTAAAATATCTTTTACTTATCCTCCTTGGAATGTGGATACTTTGGTTTTTTACCGGAGGACCTGCACGATTCAATAAAGAAGAAGGGCCTTTTCTTCGCCCAGGATATCCTTTTGATACTGGTGAATCCTACGGACCAAACCGCTAGTTAAATTCCAAGCACTCGAAATACTGCAATACCAAACGCAACAGCAACGTTGAGCGATTCCTTTTTCCCTTTTTGTGGTATTTCTATTATGTAATCTGCCGCTTCGATTGCCCCAATAGAAACACCAGAAAGTTCGTTACCTACAATAAACGCAAGTGGCTTGTCTAAAGTAACAGTTTTATAATCGCGAGCGTTTGGTGATTGCTCAATAGCAACAACCATATACCCTCGTTCGCGCACTGACTGTATTGCAGTATGTATTGAATCAACCTGTTTCCATGGAATGGTTTTTTCAGCACCAAGTGCAACTTTTGCAATGTCTTTTCGATCTCGCCCGAAGCGATCAATAGGCAATGGCGTATATCCCACCAGATATACCTCACCAAAACCTGCTGCATCTGCAGTGCGAAATATAGAACCGACATTTTCTGCGCTTCGAACTGATTCGATTATAATGATTGGCTTTTGATTATTCATAGGATTGATTTCTCATTGCAAATATGCTACTTTTCTATGTACTTGTAAAGGTTTGTGAAATACCTACCTGTACATATGCGCCCGTAGCTCAGTCGGTAGAGCAGCTCCCTTTTAAGGAGATGGTCGTA
>CAZRBQ010000049.1:0-4126 GCA_964598385.1 uncultured Candidatus Saccharibacteria bacterium | reverse complement strand
AACTCTTAAAAGTACGGTTCTTAAAGTAGGGCATCATGGGTCAAACACCTCGACGGGTGATGCGTGGGTGCGGGCCGTTGCACCAGAAATTGCAATAATTTCTGCTGGTTCTACCAATCGATATGGCCATCCTCATAAAGAGACATTACACACTCTTGAAAAATATTAAGTTCGAGTATTCGGTACATATTCAAGTGGAAGGATACAACTATTTTCTGATGGAAGTCGTATTTGGAAATAATAAAAAAATCCCCAGAAGGGGATTTTTTTATTTTAGGATACCTGCCTTTTTGAGTGTAGTGAATGCACCATTTTTATTGATTGTGCGCATTCCTTTTGTTGAGACTCGGATTGTAATTGATTTTTTGAGTTCAGGAATATATACCTTCTTTTTTTGAAGGTTAGGGTATTTTCGATTTTTGCCAGTTGGGTTGAATTTCGTTGCACGAGTTCGGTTTGAGTATCCTCCACCCACCAATGACGTTTTTTTAGTTACGGGACACGTTTTTGCCATACAATATATTTAAAAAATAAGTGAACGTATGGTAACATACGGTAGTAAAAACCGCAAGTCGTATGTCAGACCCTGTCAATACAATTTTTTATATCGCTATCCTTATTATGTCTGTAGTAGTTCATGAAGTTGCTCACGGTATTGCTGCTGAGCGATTTGGTGATCCTACCGCGCGAATGGCAGGAAGGCTAACTTTGAATCCTTTAAAACATTTAGATTGGTTTGGGTCATTCTTATTGCCGCTGATTCTTATTACGGCGGGCGTACAACCAATCGGCTGGGCTAAGCCAGTACCTGTAAATACAAACAATGTTAAAAGTCGTACTGGCCGTTTTGTTATTTCTGCTGCAGGCATCGCAACAAACTTTTTTGTGGCAATACTTGGAGCATTGTTTTTGCGTGCTGTTGCTGGAATTGGAATTCCAGTAAATCATCTTGCACCATCACCAATGGTGCTTATCGTCGACAGTATTATTATCGTCAATATTCTGCTTGGAATTTTTAATCTTTTACCAATACCACCGCTTGATGGTTTTAAAATCCTCTTTACATTTTTACCCGCTCGATTTGAACGATATGAAAGCTCGTTTGATTTGTATGGTATCCCACTATTGTTTATTCTTTTATTCGCGTTTGGTTCATATCTAATGCCTGTTGTCCTTACTATAATGTCGTTTTTACTAGGTATTTCATAGGGACTTGCATATTTTATGGCGCTCTGGTAAAGTACAGCCACTAGCCTTTGGGCTATTTTCATTTATTCAACATATGGCACGAATCAGCCAACTAGTTAAAAAGCCTCGAAAAAAGCAACTCCGCAAAGTGAAGACGGTGGCTTTGGCGCGTGGCTTTAATGCAATTAAAAATAAGCCAGTATTTTACCCATCACCGTTTAAGCGTGGTGTATGTACAAAGGTAACAACAACAACTCCAAAGAAGCCAAACTCAGCGCTTCGAAAGATTGCTCGTGTCCGTCTTACTAACGGGTATGAAGTCACTGCATATATCCCTGGTGAAGGTCACAATCTTCAGGAGCACTCAGTGGTAATGCTTCGTGGTGGACGTGTGAAAGATTTGATTGGAGTTCGCTATCACATTGTTCGTGGTGTTTTAGATACTGCAGGCGTTGAGAAGCGTCGCCAAGGTCGTTCACTTTATGGTAATAAGCGTCCAAAAGCTGCAAAATAATTTTTAATATATGCGAAGAAAGGTAAAAAATCGAAATATTGCTGAAGCAGATCTCTTGTATAACTCACAGCGCTTGGGTAAATTCATCAATAATGTAATGTGGAGCGGAAAGAAGGAGACTGCTCGAAGAGTTGTCTATGGCGCTTTAGATATCATTAAAGAAAAAACCGGCAACCCAAACCCTCTTGAAGTATTTGATGCTGCAATCAAAAATGCAGGACCTCAGGTTGAGGTGCGTTCACGAAGAATTGGTGGTGCAAACTATCAAGTTCCTCGAGAAGTGCGCCCAGAGCGAAGACTTGCTCTTGCTATGCGATGGATTATCAGCGCAGCTCGTCTTAAGAAAGGACAGCCTATGGCAGAAAAACTTGCAGAAGAACTTATTTTGGCATCAAAAAATGAAGGTGCTGCAATCAAAAAGCGCGAAGATACGCACAAGATGGCAGAATCAAACAAAGCATTTGCCCATTTTGCTTGGTAGAAAATTCTCTAATAATAAAAAAACTCCCACGGGGAGTTTTTTTATTTGACATAATGGTGTATGAACGTTAGGCTTTTTAAAAAGCTCTTACTATGTCAAAAGAAAAGAGGTACCTCACACATGTCGTATGCGCACCACTACCAAAAAGTGGTTTGCGAAAACTGTCTTTTCTTACCAGAAAAGAGATCACACAGACACCAGAAAAATATTTTGTAGATTTTAGCTCAACAAATTTTCCAAACAAGGAACTTGCAATACAAATCGCAGACGGACGAATTGTCGCATTACGACTTCCTGAGCTTATTGACCGAGGCGAAGATGCATGGGTAGATACAGCAGGAAATTATTTTATTGCAGATGTTCACAACCCACTCGGGGATAAAAAAAAGAGGAAAATCGAAGTACAAAAGAAGTTTGTAAAGTAACACACTTGAGGGCATACGCCCTCTTTTTGTTTGACTTCCTAATTACAAAAGCATAAGGTAAAGAAAAATGTAACTTAAAAAATAAGTGTCATGGACAAAAATTCAGATATACAGATTTTGCAAAGAATCATTGGGATGCACTCATCTAGCAGAGAAAGTGCAAAGGAGCATTGCGAACATGAAATTAAGTGTTATCAAGAACAGAGAACGCTACAGCTTGAAAATGAGTTAAAAAAAATTGGAGAGCAACACGAAAAAAACATGATTCGGGCTGTTGATAAAATCCTTCAACAGATGATTGAGCGAGTTGAATTATTTAACTCAAACAAAAAACACTCAAACGATGATCACCTGAGAATGATTGAAGCATTAAGTTTTTACCATGATCTTTGTGGTTATTTTATTGGGAAAAAATCAGAAACGATTACACGAGCAGATGAGCTACTTACTAATTTGTATGCCACGCACCATAAGTCCTGGAGAAAAATTTTTGGCACCAAGGTAGAGATTCGAGAAACAATCTCTCATTTTTTAAGGAGATCTAATGAACCACTTTTGGTAGCGACTATGTGAAAGTGAGATTCTTTTATTTCGAAAAACCGCAGGCAAAACAACCTTCGGTTTTTTTATTTGACAAAAGAGAGGTAAAGAGTAGAGTTTGAGCAAATCCAACTCTTTAAAAAGCAAAGACATGAGAAAAAATATGATTATGTTACCAGCAAAGCACGAAACAAGCATCGGTTTTTGTGGTAATAGCCAGCACTCTGTTGTGCAGCACACAATGGAATTATTGGCCGAGGATCTCGCAGGGAAAAGTGGGTTGAAAGCATTTATTTTTGTCAGTTGTGCGGTGTAACTTTTCAGCCGACATTACGTAATTGTTTACAAAATGGTGAGAAAGAAAGATATGAAAAAGCTGTTGGGCTTCTCAATAACACGTTTCCTGCAACTTTGAAGAGGGCCTTACGGGTAGGCGAAGTTTTCAAAGAGCTTACGCTTGCCGGAGGTGATTCTGCAAAAATATCTTTCTTACGAAAAGATGAAATAAATGGTTTTGAAGCAAATGCACTCATTCGGGTTTTTGATGAGAATGAAAAAATACACGACCCACTTTTGGAGAAACCTTATATTTTACCCGATGATGGCACTTTCCGTTCAGAAGTAATTTTTTGGGCGCCATGGAAGTTTGAAAAGCTACCTCTGAGTAATAAGGAAAAAAATAGTATTAAGAAGAGAGCTCGTCTCGCAAAAAAAGATTCTCGCAATGTGAGCAAGACTGCATTAATTGAGGAAATGTTAATGGAGGGTGCCTCACACCTCAAACAGAAAAAATCGAAACCACTTCCTAAGGGTGCTGTGCCTGCTACAAGAATATTCTTGATTGGAGGGCATTTGGACGCAGTTTACTATATCCCGGAAAATACATATACCGCCGTTAGATAATTATTTCATAAACCCCACTAGTATGGGGTTTATGAAATAATTATCTAACGGCGGTATATGTATTTTCCGGGATAT
>CAZRBQ010000048.1:0-4128 GCA_964598385.1 uncultured Candidatus Saccharibacteria bacterium | reverse complement strand
TCCGTTTAATTATGGACAATCTCCCAATGGCCTTGCATCGGCCTCTCGCAACCAACATATACGAGCGGCCGATACAAAATTGTTGTACCAGTATGAGATACCGGCAGGGCCACCGCGAACGTAAAGTTCGGAAGCCCTGTGGTATTCGCCCACGCGAACACCAAGTTTCTGTTGGTCCAGCGCCCGCAATCGAGTACATAGTACTCAATGTTAACCACCGCATTCAGCGGAGGGTTAACAACCGTCCCTCCGACCGTAATTGAAGTTGAGGTGAAATTCACCATCGCTTGAGTAAATGTGCTTACTGTTACCCCTTCTGCTTGGGGGCACAAGCGTAGACGCTCAGCATTGTCCCCAATTTCATCTTCCGGCGGACTCGGGAGAATCGAAGTTGTCACAGCCGGAGTGATGGTGCTGATGTCATCGGTTTCTTTCGTGCAAGAACTCAGCACGGTAACCACAAGGGCGAAAAACGCCACAAGAAGGAATGGAATTTTTTTCATCTTGATATTGGTTTTTAAGGTTCTACTAATAGTATATCATATATACAATAGTATGTCAATATCTCTAAAAACTCTTATTTTACAGCTGCTTTTGTATAGTATTAGGTATAAAATAAAAATAAATCCCAACCACAACTGAGAGGAGGGCTATAATTGAAAGTGCTACTCCCCCACCTACATTTTTCCATAAAAAAGCTGTTCCAAGTGAGGCTAAAAGAAGTGCAAGAGAATTAAATAGCAAGTACAAACCAATCCCTGTTGCTTTATATTCTTTATCAATCGTAAGTGAGAGCCATGCCTTTCCAATACCATCTTCAACCGCACCAAATATTCCGTAAATAATAAACAAAAGAATAAGTACTGTATGGGAATTAACATACGTCGTTCCAAGTAAACCGTAAGTTATTGCAAAGGATGCAATACCCAAAAGATACACATACTTAAAACCATACCGATCTGCTCGAACACCAAGTGGAAATGAAAAAAATGCATACGCTAGATTAAATACAAGATAGACAGCAATTACTGTATATGATGAAAAGCCAAGATCGGCGACCCGAACGAGCAAAAACATATTAGTACTGTTTATGCATGAAAATAATACAAAACCAATAAAAAGTTTTTTATATTCGCGAGGGCTCTTTTTCCAAAAACTAATGAGAGTACGTAGGCTTTTACGCTCTTTTGTTGCAGGTTTACTAACACTAATTTTCTCTTTTGGTAAAAAGAGTAAGGTGATCACTGCAAGTATTCCAGGAATTATTGCAAAATAAAATATCGACGTTACATTATTTTTATATATAACAAGTAATAAAAGACCAAGCAGAGGACCAACAACCGCACCGAGCGTATCAATACTTCGATGAAAACCAAACACCTTTCCCCTATCCTCTGGAACAGATTCGGCAATTAAAAGTGCGTCACGTGGCGCTGTTCGAACACCCTTGCCAATACGATCAGCTAATTTTGCAGAAAAAATTGTAGCAATACTTGAAGTGAACCCTATGAGAGGTTTTGCAAGAGCAGAAATTCCGTAACCAAATAATAAAAATATTTTTCGTTTTCCAGTTACATCAGACACGTGCGCAAAAAATACTTTACTTATCCCAGCAAACGCTTCTGCAACACCCTCAAGAAGTCCAATCGCAACAACACCATACCCAATCGACTGTAGATATCCAGGCATTATTGGATAAAGCATCTCGCTTGCAATATCGGTAAAAAAACTAACCAATGAAACAATAATAACGGTTGGGGTAATGTATTTTTTCATACCTATTGCTTTGTTACTGCAACAAGAAAATTATTTCCTGTTCCAATCGCTTGCAATGATCCAGGAAGGTTGAGTGCGACTGGTGCAGATATTATTTTTTTATCACTTTTTGAAAGAATTTGATTTGTATTATTCCCCCAACCATAAAGTATTCCATCGTTTGAAAGTGCGAGTGAGTAATCTTTACCGGCATAAACAGCTTTAATGTTTTTTAAAGATGTAATTTTAACAATTTCTTTATTTTTTAAAATGCGAGCATCATCACCCATATCTTTTGCAGTCCCTCCCCACATGTAGACTGAGCCATCATTCGTAAGCGCCAATGAGTGACGAAACCCCGCTGCAACCATTTTTACATTTTCAAGGTCAGGAACCTGTAAAATAAGAGAGTTGGTTGGTGCATTTGTTGTTCCACGATTGCCAAGTTGACCATATAAATTACATCCAAAAGACCATACTGTGCCATCATTCTTTAAAAACAAAGCGTGTCCATAGCCAGCTGACATTTGTACAATGTCAGTAACACTTATTTTTTTAGGTACACGACTTAAAATTCCAACAACATTTTCATTCTTACAATCTTCTTCAAGTGTTGCTTTTACTCGCGGTGCAACAATAGGATCGTAATACCCGCTTGCACTTTGCTTTAAATTTGCTGCAAAATTTTGAGCAACTCGGTCATTATAAGGAGCACACAGTGCACCCCATGCATAGACGCTTCCATCGTTTGTGCGAGCTAAAGAAAATTTATACCCTGTTGCAACCTCAACAATAGAAGAAGGTAGTCCTTGGACTTTTTTTGGACTTCGTGCGTTTTCATTTGTCCCATCTCCAATTTGCCCCGTATAATTTGATCCCCATGCATAAACAGTACCGTTGTTTGCTAGCGCAAGAACATGGCGATATGTTGTTGCAAGTGAACTTATTTTCGGAAGACCCTTTACTTTGTTTGGTAGATTATAGACTTCTGTTTCGGGACGCCCAAGTTCATGTAACTCATTCGCACCCCATGTATAAACATCACCTTCAGGTGAAAGATACGCAGTGTGCGTTTCCCCCGAAGCAATAGTTACAACTTCTGTAGGAACCGAGAAAGGTTCTGGCGTATCTTTTGGCATACTAGTAAGACCAAGTTGCCCAAAATCATTATTGCCCCATACATACACCTTATATGGACTTGCATTTGTTTCTATTCCTTCTATTGTAGTGTCGCTTACTTTGTTTGTCTCATCTTTTACAGAAAACGGTGTCGGTGCAACTATTTCTTTTTTTGACTCATTAATTATTGTACTAAGTGAAAGTATGATAATTATAAGTGCACCAATAATAAATACGCCTTTTTTCATATAAAGTTGAGTATAACAAAAAACTCCTCAAGAGAGGAGTTTTTTGTTTATTGGCTAGTGACAAGTATCAGAACCAGAATCAAGTACAGTTCCATTCACACCGATAAATTCCCAACTATAACTTGTCGCGCCGAGAGTAAGTTTTAATACTCCACCGTGACCATATCCAGCGCCTACCGATGATCCTGAAGTACCGTTATAACTATTATTTGTACTTATTCTTTTCTCACTATTTGAAGCAATAGTATTAAAGCCACTTGAAGCATAGAAGTTATCTGTACCTCCGGTGCCTATAATAAATTGCCGTGTTCCTGTCGAACTAGCTGCCCCGCTTCCATTCATCTTTGCAAAACGTTCATAGAAGTGATTATGTCCCACGAGTAAGATGTCTACATTGTTATCAACAAGTGCTTGCCAAAGTGCCTGCATTTCTGTTGTTGGACTGTGTCCACTTGAGCCAATCGATGTCCAGCGTGGGTGGTGCCAATAAGCTATTTCACACAAACTATTATCACTTTGTAAATCATTTCGAAGCCACACTTCTTGCGTTGAGCCTGCGCTACATGAAATATAGGTGCATTTTTCATTTGAATTCAATCCAACAAGATGCCATCCACCAACATTGTAGTTATGCCATCCTTGACCACGAGTACCCGCTATACCGGTTGTAACTCCAACACCATTAAAGTAGTCAAAGTATCCTTTTGCGCGAAGTGCTCCAGAAGTACCACCAGACGTATCCATATACTCGTGATTGCCTGGAACAGGATGCGATAGATTTCTGATCCAAGATACACCCCATGAAGGCGCATAGTTTGCATTGAATTCAGATAATAATCCTGAATTATATGCAATATCACCAAGCTGAAGTACTGCTGAAAGAGGTGTTACCGCATTTATTGAAGAAATTCGTGAGGCAACTTCAGATTGATAACCAGATGATATTTCAATATTACCTACAGCAGCAATAGTCACTGATTAGTTCGCTGGTGTTATATATGTTTCC
>CAZRBQ010000047.1:1476-4263 GCA_964598385.1 uncultured Candidatus Saccharibacteria bacterium | reverse complement strand
CACTATAATCAAAACCCCCGTAGTTCACGGGGGTTTTATTTTGCATGGTATAATTGTAACGAGTAGTTATTATTAATTTTTCACAATAGTATGGAAACTCGTTCACAAAAAAATATTCGTATTGCAGTTGCAATGCTTGTTGCAGGTCTTTTCCTCGGTTATTTTATTGGCATGCGCTCGCAAACAAAAGAAATTTCAAATGATTCACATTCATCAATGCATACCACCATGGACAGCATGACAGCAACACTTTCGGGTAAGACTGGTGATGTGCTCGACAAAGCGTTTCTTGATGAAATGATTGTTCATCATGAGGGAGCAATTGAAATGGCAGCATTACTACTTGCAGGTTCAAAGCGTCCAGAACTAATTAAACTAGCCAAGGATATTATTGCTGCGCAAACCCGCGAGGTACAAATGATGAAAGAATGGAGAAGCCAGTGGTTTGTTGATTAAAATATTACATAAGAAAAGCCGTCCTTGTGGGACGGCTTTTGTGTTGTTCTTGCTTGGGCATTAGCTACGTTTGCATTGTGACCTTGCTTTCTTGCCGGTTTTGTAGGCGTATTCGATAACTACGATACCTATGGCAGTCATGGTAAACCATATACCATACGAAGCATTTCCGAGATCAGAATTTTTTGCTTCCGCGATCAGTAAACAAAAGGGCATGCTGAAAAATGAACTATCAGCTAACATGGTATGAATGTAAAAAAGTCTTGCAAAGCTAATTTTTGACTCACCGAAGTCGTCGTCATTTTTTATGTTATCGACGATGCATCTGTAATTCACGTAGTAGCTAGCAATGCATAATACTGAGAGTAATACCCAGACCACTACCGATGTTGATAGTGGCGAAGGGTCAAACTCTCTATACACGCCAACTTCAGGCATAGTGTAAAGAGTGTAGGCAGAAGATGCGATACAAAACAGGTTCAAAGCGATATACGAAAGCACGAGAATTACACCGGATACGATGTCGATAACTGCAGCATAGCATTTGCGACTTTTGAGCAAGAATTGTGAAAGGACCATTGGGGATGCGTTTTTGGGGTTCTATTGTATTGTATCACAAATAGTTAAATTTGTCAATACAAAAAAATCGCGAATAGCGGTTTTTTTGTATATAGTGGCTATTTTTTCTTATGGAGCCACATATAGATATCTTCAAGAGCTTTTACCGCATCACCAGCGGCGATGTTGTTTTGATGGTAGAGACCATTTGATGCATCGCCCGCGCACCAAATACCTTCAACGCTTGTGCGTTGTGTCCATGGGTCGATAGTGATTTTTTTATTTTCATCAAGCGTGAGAAATCCTTCTGCAAATTGAGTGCTTGGAATTTGCCCAATTTCAACAAAAATTCCACTTGTTAGTTGTTCTGTAATTGAGCCACTTGTCTTATCTTTCCACACAATAGCATTTACAAATTGTTCACCTTTTACTTCAAGTACTTCAACATTTTTATGAACAGTAACTTTTTCATGTGTGAGTACTTTTTGTACAGTAATTTCATCTGCACGGAAGGTCTCGCTTCTGTGCAACAAGGTAACGCTTTTACAATATGCTACAAGTTGTGCAACAGTCTCAAGTGCAGCATTGCCACCACCAATGACTGTTACGTCTTGGCCTGAAAACAGTGGACCATCACACGAAGCACAATACGTTATACCTTTGTTTTCATATTCTTGCGCACCTTTTACTTCAAGCTTTCTTCGTGTGCTCCCAGTCGCGATAAGAATACTGTGTGCTTCAAATGATCCACCGTCATAGATAATAGAAAAAATATCATCATTTTTTTTGATTTGAGATACCCATACGCCTTCTTTGATTGTTAGAAATTCACCCTCATATTCTTTTAGGTGGGCTGTGAGTGCTTTTTTAAAATCTTCTCCTGAAATATGTGGTGTACCAATCCAATTTTGAATGTCGGTCGAAACCGTTGATTGTCCACCAAACTCACCACCAATAAGTAACGTTTTTAGTTGTTTTCTCGCAGAATAAACTCCTGCAGCTGTTCCTGCTGGACCACCACCAATTATTACTACATCGTATATCATCTTTCTAGTATACAAGGAACGTCAAGAAAACAAAAAACCGCAGTAGCGGTTATTTGTTTTCTTTCTTTTTTCGTAAGAATGAGGGAAGCGCACCCCATTCGTCAGTATCTTCGTCTTCATCAAGTGGTTCTACGAGCGGTTCGTCTCTACTAATTTTTTTTACATATTCACCCACAGGAAGAGTATTATGAATTTCACGTTTTTCTGGTTGGGTAATACCAGCGCTTACTTCCTCTTTGGTAATACTTGAAATACCTTTTGATTGCATTGCTGTTTGTACTGGTGTTGCTGTTGCAAATAGGGATTTCTTAGGTAGGTCTGCGGGGAAGCCAGATGCGATAACGGTAACCTTCATCTCACCCTTTTTAAGCCGGTCATCTTTAATAGTACCAAAAATCACTTTTGCATCCTTGTCGATAGATTCTGTTATCACTTTCGCTGCTTCTTGGATTTCAAGAATACCAAGATCGTCGCCACCAGAAATTGCAAACAGTACGCCTTTTGCTCCATTAATTGAAACATCAAGGAGTGGAGAATTGATTGCCTCTGTCGCTGCTCTTCTTGCTCGGTCTTCGCCAGCGCCGAAACCAATACCCATAAGGGCAGTACCAGCATCTGACATAACTGCTTTTATGTCAGCAAAGTCGACGTTAATTATACCTGGGGTAGTAATGAGGTCCGAGATACCTTCTACTGCTTGTCGTAATACGTCATCGCAGAGTGCAAA
>CAZRBQ010000047.1:0-1466 GCA_964598385.1 uncultured Candidatus Saccharibacteria bacterium | reverse complement strand
TAACGATGATTGCGTCAACTTCTTTTGAGAGTTCATCTAGACCAACGTCTGCAAGTCGCATACGCTGGTTACCTTCAAAGGCAAAAGGTTTAGTAACAACACCTACCGTAAGGATGCCTTGTTCTTTTGCTGCTCGAGCAACAATCGGTGCTGCACCTGTTCCTGTACCACCACCCATACCGCATGCGATAAAAACCATGTCTGCACCCTTGATTACATCTTGTATTTCAGCTTTTGTTTCTTCTGCTGCACGTTTGCCAATGTCTGGATTCATTCCAGCACCGAGACCTTTTGTAAGGTTTTTTCCAATATGAATTTTTTTATCAGCGAGTGAATTGTGGAGATCTTGCGTATCGGTATTCATCACGATAAATTCAACCCCTTTTACTTTAGAGTTGATCATGTGATTGAGCGCATTTTTTCCTGAGCCACCGACACCGATAACCTTAATGCGCGCAAATGTTTCAATTTCTGGATTTACTTTTGCCATATGTTTATAAAATCACCCACAACATTTGAGCTATGTTGTGGGCCCTAGTAATAAGTCTTGAAAGGATCGCTTACGTATCATACCAAAGATAAAAAGTATCTGTAAAATGAACAATAAAAAAAATAAAAAAAAACGTGCTCAAAAACGACAAAACCCTATATCTTATAGGGCCATTTTCCAGTACGTAATTATTGTGTTGTAGTGACTATGGCATGAGTTGCTTGCCAAGTGATTTGAAAAAAGCGCCAATATCTTCAACTACTTTCTTAATTCCAGTTTTAGGTTCGTGATGCAAAAGTGCTCGATCGATCATGCATACACCAAGTGCTGTGTACCATGATAGATCTCGCAGTGTAGTATTTTCTGTGGCTCCCACTCTCGCAGGAAGGTGTAGTACTGTTTTTGCAATTTTTTCCATTGAAGCCAGTTCTGCCCCACCGCCAGTAAGAATTATTCCAGCAGGAAGTAGTTCGGCTCGATTTTGTGTTCGTAAGTATTTTCCGACGACAGCAAACATTTCAGCGACTCGCGCATCAACAATTTCGTCGATTTTATTTGCGCGAAATGTGTGATTTACAATTGAGCCAATTTTTATGCCTTCTGCGTCATCAAGCGAAACACGAAGCCCGATTGCTAGATCGTTGGTAATATTTGTTCCACCCATTTTGAATACTTTGGTTGCAAGACACTTGTCGTTTTCATAAATAATAAGGGTGGTTGTTTCAAGGCCAATATTGATAAGCGCACACCCTGCAATTTTTTGACGTTCACTTAGCGCAATAGTTGCGGATGCAAGCGGTGAGGGGATAATATCTACAACATCTATACCGGCTTCGGCGACAGCAGTAAGAAGATCTTCGAGATGTTGTGGAAGGCAGGTGATAAAGAGTACTTTCACCTCTAATTTAACGCCCCGCATACCTTCCCGTCCTCCTTGTATTTCTACACCCTCAAGTTTAAAGCCGAGAGGTATAAC
>CAZRBQ010000046.1:0-4325 GCA_964598385.1 uncultured Candidatus Saccharibacteria bacterium | reverse complement strand
GGAAACAAATTTCTTGCAAACATCCGAGAAACAGATGCTATTTTGGAAATGGTAAGAATTTTTCCACTTGCAAACGAAAAAGGTGATGCGATTTTGCACGTTTATGGTGATATTGACCCACTTCGCGATATTAAGGTAATTAATATGGAACTCATTCTTGCCGATCTTGAAACAGTATCAAAACGTCTTGCTAATATCGCACGCGATGTTAAACGTGGCGATAAAGAGTTTATACTTGAACATGATGCGCTCGAAAAAGTCCTTCATGCACTAGAAGCAGAACAAATGGCTAACACTGTCGTGTTTGAAGAGAAAGAAGTACCAAAGGTAAAACAATTAGGATTACTCACAATAAAACCGATTCTTTACGCACTCAATAAACGTGCTGGTGCAAAAAATCTTGATGAAACGAATCCAGAAATTTTTAATGAATTAACAAACTATATTGTTTCTATGGGCGCGCGGTATGTCGTGCTTGATGCAAAGACTGAAGATGAGCTAAAAGAATTTGAGGGTGAAGAACGAAAAGCATTTCGAAGTGAATTAGGTGATACAAACGATGGTATTGATTTGCTCATTAAAGAAGCATATGAATTACTTGGATTAGAAACCTATTTTACAACAGGTGAAGATGAAACACGTGCATGGACAATAAGGCGCGGAAGCACAGCGCCTGTTGCAGGTATGGCAATTCATACTGATTTTAAAGATAAATTTATTCGAGCTGAAGTAGTTTTTTGGAAAGAGTTACTAGATGCTGGTAGTTATGCCGAGGCTCGTGCAAAAGGAAAAGTTCGCACGGAAGGTAAAGAGTATATCGTAAAAGATGGTGATGTAATTGAGTTTAAAATTTAACCTATTTGCTTTTTCTATATTTGGCGGTAAGATAGGTAAAATGTTGTTACTATGGCTTCAAAACAAAATACACCTGACTATGGTGGTCGTAGAAGACGCACTACAAACAAAAATGCGTTACCGAGTTTTGTCAAAGGGCACGGGATCCTTCGAGTGATTACCGCAAAAGCAAATAGCGGTAAAAACAACCGTAACAGCAACACTACTGAGTAGCATAGACCTTTTTGGGGGTATGTCTTGCGCTCACCCGGGTCTCATGCGAGGGGCCCGGTTTTTTTTATTTCTTTTTTAGATTCTCTACGTCTTTTGCAAGTCCTTCGAGGAGGCGTTGAATTTTTTCTAGTTTTTCCGTATGCTCATCGTTATCTTTTGGTAGTTGTTCCTCTTCAATAACTTCCACATCCTCTTGAATTTCATCCACATCTTCTTGAATTTCATCAACATCTTTTTGAATTTCATCCACATCTTTCTCGATCTCTTCAATATCTTCTGCAATTTCTTCAACATCTTGTTGAATATCCTCAATATCTTCAGAGACATTTTCAAGTTCGGTTGTGTGACGGTTTACAGTCATTTGAATAAAGATTGAGAGATAAATTGCTTCAAGCGAAACAATTGTTGTAAGTACGAGAAGTATTTTTTCAAAATTTATACCAAAGAAGGGAAGGATAAGCATAATTCCAAAAAATAAAGTATGCAGTACGACTGACGCAGAAGAACCAATCCAACGTGTTGCGATTGTTGAAGCAGTTTCTATTTTTTGTTTACTTTGCTTGAGGCGTTCTTTCATCACTTTAAAATACCATTATTTTTTATTTATGTCAAAATTTGTAAGAATACATGTGGGAAACGTCATGGTATACTATAATTATGGAGCCAACAAATATGAACGGTGAGGTGTCCCGCAAAATGACACCAAAGTTCTTCTTCTTATCATTAGGTGTTCTTGTGTCACTTATAACATCTGTAACAGCTTTTTTGAATCTTGCGTTCGAAACGCTTGATTTTAAGTTTCCAGATGTACTCAATGCGACCTATCAGTATGGATATAGTACCTATACCTATGATAGTGCTCGGCAATATATAGCTATTTTAGTAATTTTCCTTCCGGTATTTTTCGTACTTGCGCGCTTGTGGAAGAAGGCAGTTCAAAAAGGTCTTGGAAGTATTGATGATGCAATCCGTAAGTGGATGACATATTTTATTATCTTTCTTTCAGTTCTAGTTACTGCAATTGATCTTGTTACTCTTGTTCGTTATTTTGTTGGAGGTGAAATTACAACACGATTCCTTCTTAAGGTTGGTATTACATTACTTACAGCGCTGTTGATCGGTGTATATTATGTACTTGAAATTCATGGTACTACGTGGAAAAAAACTGCTCAAATGATTATCCCTTGGTTTTCTGGTGTTTGCGGTCTTGCGCTTGTGATTTTAAGTTTTGCAGTCATTGGTACTCCAAATGAACAGCGCCTTTGGAGACTTGATGATAAGCGCGTGCAAGATTTGCAGTCAATACAGCAACAGGTTATAACGTATTTGCAACAAAAAAAAAAGCTCCCTGAAAAACTTTCTGATCTTGTAAATCCCACTGCATAATACACACTTCCTGTTGATCCAGAATTTGAAAAAGGAAAAGCATATGAGTATACTCCAACAGGAGCACTTTCTTTCACCTTGTGTGCTGATTTTTCTGCAAAGATGCCAAAAGGATGGCAAGAATATCGTGGAGGTGGTGTTATGCCAATGTATGAAACTGGATCAGCAACTGATGTTGCAACATCATATCCGTACCCTGGGTATGGTACAAATCAATCATGGGATCATGAGGTTGGTAAAAAATGTTTTGACAGAACAATTGATAAAGATTTATACCCTCCATATCCAAAACCACTCAATTAGTCCTCGAAAAATCGAGGACTTTTTGCTACAATAGGCCAATATATGCACGAGTATGATCACAAGGCAGTTGAAAAGAAATGGCAAAAACAGTGGCACGATGATGGCATTTATGTAACCAAAGATTCTGTTGCTGGGAAAGAAAATTTTTATACCTTAGTGGAATTCTCTTATCCTTCAGGTAATTTACATGTGGGACATTGGTATGCATTTTCTGTACCTGATATTTTTGCTCGCTATAAACGAATGCGAGGTTTTAATGTGCTTTACCCAATGGGATTTGATGCCTTTGGGCTACCTGCAGAAAATGCTGCCATAAAACTTGGTGCTGATCCAAAAGTGTGGACATATGAACAAATGGATACAATGCGTGTTCAACTTCGTTCGATGGGTGCGATGTTTGATTGGAATCGAGAAATTATCTCATGTGACCCAAAGTATTACAAATGGACACAGTGGATGTTTAATCAGTTTTTGAAACATGATCTTGTGTATCGTGATAGCACAATGGTGAACTGGTGCCCGAAGGATCAAACAATTCTTGCTAATGAACAGGTGGTTGATGGAAAATGTGAGCGATGCGGAAGTGAAGTTGTCCAGCGTGAACAACCACAGTGGATGTTGCGCATTACAAAATTTGCAGATCAACTTATAGACGACCTCGATACACTTAATTGGCCACATGCAATAAAAGAAGCACAAAGAAATTGGATTGGTAGAAGCGAGGGAAGTGAAATTACCTTCAAGCTTTCAACAGGCAATACGGTTACTATCTTTACAACACGAGCCGATACACTTTTTGGGGTGACATATATTGTGCTTGCTCCAGAGCATAAACTTGTTGAAGAATTGCTCGGAAGTGTTGAGAATAAATCTGAGATAGAAGCATATATTGATGCGACAAAGAAAAAGCTTGAACTTGAACGTCAACAAGCAAAAGAAAAGACCGGGGTACAACTTAAAGGAATTACCGCAGTTAATCCTGCAAATGGTGAAGTGATCCCTGTATGGATTGCGGACTATGTACTCGCAGGGTATGGCACCGGTGCAGTCATGGCAGTGCCAGCACATGATGAGCGTGATGCAGAGTTTGCTAATGTCTATAAATTACCAGTGATTGATACTCAACTTGTAGATAAAATCGAAATTACTAACAAGGTTAATGGAAAAATTGTTAAAAATTATCGTCTGCGTGATTGGGGTATTTCACGTCAGCGCTATTGGGGTTGTCCGATACCTATTGTGTATGACCCAGATGGGAAAGCATATCCAGTACCCGAAGAACATTTGCCGTGGTTATTACCAACAGATGTCGATCATACGCCAGATGGTACAGCACCACTTGCGCGAAGCAAAGAGTTATTAGAACGAACAGAAAAAATTTTTGGCGTAGGGTGGAAGCCAGAAGTAGAGACAATGGATACTTTTGTTGATTCTTCGTGGTATTTTTATCGTTATCTTGATCCAAAAAATGAAGATAATTTTTGTGATAAAGAAAAAATGAAAGCTTGGTTGCCAATAAATTTATATATGGGTGGTGCCGAGCATACAACAATGCACGTACTATATTC
>CAZRBQ010000045.1:0-4383 GCA_964598385.1 uncultured Candidatus Saccharibacteria bacterium | reverse complement strand
GGACATTACCCCCTGGAGCAAAACCAACCGTTCTTTTTGAATTATCAAACGTAATTAATACTTATGCACGAGAAGATGCGCTTCCTCCTTTTTACCCCTCGAAAATAAGATCTGCGCCTGCTTTTCCACGCAAGGACTTCATTGATTGCTCTCCAAGCACAAAACGTATCGCCTCAACGATATTTGATTTCCCTGAACCATTCGGTCCAACAACTGCCGTCACAGGAGTAGTAAACTCAAGTGCTGTTTTTTTACCAAACGATTTAAAGCCGGTTATTTCAAGCTTTTTAAGCATGTACTTACTATTGTATTTTAACAATAAGAGAATACAAAGGGAAAACTAGTTGTCCCACCCCATTTTTGTTAGTGCAGTTTTTGCAGCCTCCTGCTCTGCTTCTTGTTTTGACTTACCTCTTCCTTCTGCAACAAGTGTTGTGCCAAAATATACTCCAACAGTAAAATGTTTATCATGGTCTGGACCACTTTCTTTTAGAACTTTATATGACGGGGTAACATTTTCATGCTCTTGTGCTTGCTCTTGGATAAAACTCTTTGCGTCACGAAACAACTTTTTTGACACAATCTCATCAATCTTTGGAACAAGTGTATCAAGAATAAATTTTTCTGAAGTTGCATATCCTTGATCTAAATAAACGGCACCGACATATGCTTCATCTGTATTTGCGAGAATATATTGACGAGCTTTACCCGTATCTTTTGCTTCGCCTTTTGATAAAAGCAAAAAATCATTCATGCCCACCTCAGTAGCTGCTTGAGCAATAGTTACAGCATTAACAAGCGCCGCACGATATGAAGTAAGTTCACCTTCTGTTTCTTGCGTGTACTTTTTATACAAATAATCAGTAATAACCAGCTCAAGCACAGCATCACCCAAAAATTCCAAGCGCTCGTTATGAGCCAATCCTGTACCACCATTTTCATTTATATATGACCGATGCATAAATGCTTGCATCAGTAATTTTTTATCATTAAAGACTATGCCTGTCTTTACTTCAAACTGTGAGAAATCTTTCATAGAGTAAGACACTAGACTCTATGCACTCTTTTGCGCAGAGTCTAATATCCAAAATTAATTACAATAAACAACCTATTTTTTTGTTAGATACTCAATAGCTTTGGCAAATAACGGTACGATATCATCATACATGTGCAATTCTGCAATATCAGTTGCCTTAAACCATTTCGCATCATCAAGTCCTCCAGAATGAGCAAGCGTTAATTCCTCATACGGGGCTTCTACAAGGAAATAAGCTACTCGCTTACGAATGCGCCCCTTCTCTGGATGTGATGCAATATACTCATTTTCGCCTAATTTTTCAACTATCGTAACCGGAAGCCCAATCTCGCTTTTAATTTCACGCATACAAGCATCTTCATCTGTATCCCCTTCATCTACACCACCTTTTGAAAGCGTCCAGTAGCCAAAAATATCGTGCACAAGTGCAAAATAAAGCTCTCCATCATTCCAAGCATATACAACCGCACCAGCTTTTCGTTCTACTGGAAGTGTTGCCGGATCGACATCATCTTTTACTTTTTTCTTGCTTACCTCATCTTTACCTGGTTCGCCTATTTCTTTATAGACAGCACCGAGTACACCATTTACAAACTTACTTGAATTTTCACCACCAAATGTTTTTGCAAGTTCAATAGCTTCATTAATAGCAACTTTTGGTGGAACTTGTGTTCGATCACCAAACAATAGTTCTGCAAGACCAATACGAAGAATATTTCTATCTACGATAGAAATATTGCTTATAGGCCAATCTGGCGCAGCTTTTTCGATAATATCATCTATAACAGTACGCTTTCGAATTACACGCTCAGCGAGATCTACGATAAAATCAGTATCATCAATTCCGGGAGCAAATTCTCTGGTGACACGCAAAAGTATCTCTCCGACTTCTGTTTCCGGACGTGAATTAAAATCCCACTCAAAGAGTGTTTGTAAAACGATTGAACGTGAAAGGTGCCTGTTTGCCATAGAAACTATAGTAACGAAAGAACAGCACCAGAAGTAATACTACTTCTTAGCCTTCTTTTTTGTTTGTTTTTTTGCTACGCGCGCGACGGTGTCTACAACCTTTTTACCGCGATAGTAGCCGCACTTCTCACACAAAGTGTGACGAAGCTTTGGGGCTTTACAGTGAGAACACATAGAAATAGCAGCCCCACGAAGCGCATGATGGCTTCGGCGGTTTGCAGTATGTGCTCGTGTATGTCGCATTCGTACTACCATAACGTATGCACTATAGCGTATTTTAAAACTTTGAGCAAGTAGTAAATAAAAAAAGCGCACAAAAACTACTGTGCGCTTCACTCTTATTCACTCTTATTAGGATAAAAATCGGTTCACACGACGACGAAGCAACCTGAAAAATGCAGTTGCGGTAACACTTCGTTCATTCGTGAGACTAAGATCATAAAGAAACGGGTTATCTTTTTCTCCTGGAATGATTGGCCGACTGTTTCTCTCGATCGCAATTTTCCTCAATAAACTGTCGCTCAAGCTCGCGACAAGAAATTTCCGCGACGATGGCGTACTGAGAAAATTTTCGATTGGAGTAAGAAAAAATTCTGGCCTTCTCCCATTTGAAACTCTTACTGCAGGAATCAGATTTACTGGTGCTACATCAGGAGATATGATCCGATAATGCTTTTCATACAAAGTAGCATAGATGTATGGCCGGCCGAATCGTGACCCCCTACGAAGATCTTCATCAAGCGACATGCTTAAAAGTTCAAAAGGATTAATGTGTAAAATTTCATCACTGTGCTTCTGCACAAATGATTGAAATACATTGGAAACACTGTTCGAATTTGAAATTTCGTTGGCATTTTGAATGAGACGAAAAATCTCTCTCACTGGGAAAACGGAAAAGTTAATCCCCTGTCTTGCCTGTGACTCTTCTACTTGTTGCGCCAAATTTACATCACGAAGATATTCACTGGAAAACGGACCGTGCTCAAATCGACCCAAAATTGAATTGACTGAGACGAGCTTTTTTGGTAACTCGTTTACCTTTACGCTAGTGGGTGTCTGCATACTGATTAGTTTTTGGTTTTTATGAACAATTTCAAATATAATATAAATTATAATTTGAAATTTGTCAAAAAAAGGAGCCGAAGCTCCTTATTTACCGCTCGCTCTCCTTAGTAAGAAAAAAATAAATGCGACAACCATTGCGATAGGTAATACTTTGTTAAGCATTATTTGTAATAGCGTATCAAGGAAAACCTGAGTGGCTTCAATATTAACAACACCATACAAACAAAACAAAACGACTATACTGGTCAACAAACCTCTCGGTGACGACCAAATATCAGACCATTTCCTCATCCTTTTTGTTTTTATTATATAATTTTTTAGAAAAAAGTCAATAATACCTTTCTTGAGCCACCCCCGAGGATCGAACTCGGGACCCCAGCTTTACGAAAGCTGTGCTCTACCAACTGAGCTAGGGTGGCTAACAAAAATATTTTGAGCCGTTGATCGGGATTGAACCGATGACCTCGTCATTACCAATGACGTGCTCTACCAACTGAGCTACAACGGCAACATAAAAAACCTTTTCTCAAACGGTGACATTATACCCTTTTATACTTTTTTATCAATTTAATTTTTGAGACCCTTTCCATCTGCGTAACGATGGTATTGATCGAACCATGAGAGATGCAACAAAACCAGGAATCCGCATTTCTTTTAATTTTCCTTTTACAAAATTTTGCATTTGTTCTGCTGTAATATGTTCAAGAGTAAATTTCCCATTACAAAAACACTTACTGCAATACTCGTCATGAGGTGAAGTATCACCCTCAACTGGAACATCTTTTGCAAGTGGCATTCCGCAACTCTGACAAACTGGTCCTTTCATACCAAACATAGTGTTTAGTATACCATAGTGTTATTTTGCATATCAAAAAACAACTATAAAAAACCACCTGTATCAGATACAGGTGGCAGAGATAAAACTATCTCCAATGTTTTTAATTCGAAAGAAAGAAATTACAAAGACCAAGGTTTTTATGAGTTCAGGGTGTCAGAGTCCGAAGAACTCTTGCGAACACCCGCGAACCACCAGTAGTCGATCCAGTCAACGTCGCTGCGGTAGACGTCCACGCCGCGCCCGTCATCCCAGCGGACGAACGCGGCAAAGCACCACTTGTCATCTTCATCTTTCCAATGAGTTCCATTCGGATGCTCATCAGCAAAAGCAGGGTCAGCTTCGTTGAAAGCTGCAAGAGAGTATGGATCGGCGGGTTTGAGTCCGCGCAGTTCATATTCTTTTTCCAAATCGTTGTCGCTTATCTGACGACCGATTTTGAAGAGGATAACCTCAACTTCATCGGTTTCTGCTTTGG
>CAZRBQ010000044.1:1495-4504 GCA_964598385.1 uncultured Candidatus Saccharibacteria bacterium | reverse complement strand
TTACCATTTCCAAAATAGCATCTGTTTCTCGGATGTTTGCAAGAAATTTGTTTCCAAGGCCCTCACCCTTTGATGCACCGGCGACAAGACCAGCAATATCAACAAACTCAATTGCTGCTGGAATCGTTTTTGCTGATTTTGAAAAATGAGAAAGAATCCCGAGCCTTTCATCAGGTACGGCAACAATACCAACCGAAGGATCTATCGTACAAAATGGATAGTTCATTGCTGGCACACTCTTTTTTGTTAAAGCATTAAAAAGCGTCGATTTTCCGACGTTTGGAAGTCCAACAATACCAATACTTAGTGACATAACTTCACTATATCACTTTAACGATATATTGACAAATTATAATTATCATAATATAATAATGGTGAACCAAAAACATATCCATGTACTTTATCAAAACCGAACAAGGGAACTACTTCGTCAGAACACAGGCGATCGGAGACCTGAAAAAAGAGATTTATTTTTTCATGTCCCCCGATGGAAGACACCTCAAGGAAAAGCAGGCATTCCATTCCCAGGCATTTTATTTCAGATGCAAGAGAAAATGGAAAAAAGAGGAGGGAGTTCTTCCAGTCGAGCTCATTGAGAATGCGCTCATTATCGCTGGAGACTATTTCCCCAAAAAAGAAGATTCCCCTGCCATCAAAACCTCGTGAGTAATTCAAAACAAACAATAAGCCCCATATCTTGGGGCTTATTTTATTTCATTACTTTTTCAAGTTCATCTTTATACTTCAGCATTACTTTTTGCATTGCTGCCATTTGTTCCATACCACCTTTCACGTGCTCTTGCGCCTCCATGGCAATTTTCTGGAATAATTCAGGATTTTTTGTAACAATTGTAATAATTCTGTTTTGCTCCTCCTCTGGAATACCCTTGAGCTGACGCTTCAACATCTGTTTGAGTAAAAATTCTTTAAACATGAGCAAACTATATCAGAAACACAAAAAAGTTTCCACACACTATTCATGATAACCATGGTACAGTTACTCTAAACTGTTCACAATGAAAAAATATCTCTATGTACTCTGTGCACTTGCACTGCTTTGTATGGGATGCCGGACAACGCGTGAAAAATGTCCTGCGTATGGTACCTCAACAAAAACCCCTTCGTCATTTTCGACAATGGGGTTTTTTCAATGCTACACTACTGCCATGGGTAAAATCGATGCGCTAATGAAACTACACGAACAATGGCAAGAAAAATGTACTTGCCAATTACGATATGAAGCAACGCAAGCAGTTATCGGCGACGGAAACCCAGAAGCTAAAATTGTATTTATTGGCGAAGCTCCAGGAAAAAATGAAGATCGTGAAGGAAAACCTTTTATTGGTGCAGCCGGAAAATTCTTGAGTGAAATGCTCGAAACAATTGGCTTAAAACGAAATAATGTTTACATTACCAATATCGTTAAATACCGTCCACCAAATAATCGAGACCCACTTCCAGAAGAAATCGAAGCGTGTAAGGAGTGGCTTTCAGACGAGCTCACTCTTATCAAACCAAAACTTATTGTATTTCTAGGTCGCCATGCCATGAATCATTTTTTCCCTGATGAAAAAATCTCAAAAGTACACGGCACATTACTTATTAAGACATTACCAAATCTTGGTAAACAACATTTTTTTGCCCTCTATCATCCAGCAGCGGCACTTTATAACGGTAGTTTACGAGAAATACTTAAAAAGGATTTTTCTAAAATACCGTTTCATTTGAAAAAGATAGCTACCTAATTTTTTTAAGCGCAATCGCCATAAAAAGTGGAAATTCTTTTCGAGCATTATCTTCCGCCTTTTTTCGTGGACCTTGATTACTTTCTCTATGAGAAATCCATTCTTCGATTCTTACAATGCCGAGGGAAGCATTTTCAAACGCTTTCATATAATCCTGTAATGATCGATGAAATGAATATGTGTATTCTTTTTGTTTTAAATTTTTTTCACCTGGATTCATATCGATTTTTGTTTTCATGCTTGAAAGATATGCATCGACTCTTCTGTATTGTATTTTTTGCTCCTCATCAAAACCCCACGAACTTTGTTTTGGAATTCGAAATGCAGGATGGTTAATCACAAGATAGATTGTGCCGTCGTCTTTTAAAATCCGAGCCATTTCTTTAATGCTTTGTCTGTAGTTTTCAATATTTGAAAGTGCGAGAACACAAGTAACAAGATCAATCGATTGTTTTGTAAAAAACAAAAGCCTATCGGCTGTTGATTGATAATAAGTAATTGATTTAGGTCCTTTCTTTTTTGCATATTCAAGAAGGGATTTTGATGGTTCAACACCAAACACTTTCTTACTATTTTGTGCGAGTAATCGTGTAATATACCCTTGCCCACAAGCAACATCAACAATAGTTTTATCAGTAAAATCACCAATCATGCGAATAAGTTGTGGGCCAACAACATTTTCATGGTAAGTGTCCCCACCCTCCAAGTGATTATCATACCATTGTGCCACTTTTTCCCATGTCGTATCCTTTTTCATATCGAATGATTATACGCCGTCTTATGCTTCTTCGCACGTTTTACACGTTTCGGTAACTTTTACACCACTACGCCATGCTCGCCATGCTTTCGTAAATGGCAATACAGACAAGAAAAAACGAAGCTCAATCATCTCACGGAGCCACCACACAACTTTTCCGGAAAAAACAAAATTTCCATACGTAAAAATAGCCCACCCTGGCCCCACTGGAATAATATAAGCTGAACGTCGAGGATAATATGGTAAGTGTGGTTTTCCAATTCGAGCAATTTTTCGAAGTGTTCGCGCCACAAAAGCACCATCATATAGCGCTGTCTGTGCCGTACCGGAATAATAGGTGTCTGCACCATCCCCAATAATAAATACATCAGAATATCCTTTTGCACGTAAAAATGTATCTACAACCACCCTGCCTTGTTTTGTAATCTGCCATCCTTTTGTGGTGCGATACAGTATGTGCGGTTGAACACCAGCTGTCCAAACAAGTGTTTTTGAATCAATACTGCC
>CAZRBQ010000044.1:0-1485 GCA_964598385.1 uncultured Candidatus Saccharibacteria bacterium | reverse complement strand
ACGTCCACCATTTGTTGATACCACCTTGGTGTTTGGCATGCAATGAACACCTAGGTCAGTAAGTCGTAACGCAACTTTTTGCGAAACTTTTTCTGACATCATGGGTGTAAGACGCGGTGAAGCTTCAATAAGATCTATTTTAATTTCATCAAGTGAAACTGAATGCTTTAGTGCCAATTTCTTTAAATAATTAGAAAGTTCACCAGCAAGCTCAACTCCTGCAGGACCTGCTCCAACAACATCAACATGGAGTGCACGATCAATTTCATGCTTTGGAACATGAACATGCTCTTCCAGTTTTTCATGCAAATGTTTTTTTAATGCAAGCGCTTGCTTGATTGACTTAAATCCAAGTGCATAACGCGAAAGTCCTTCTATATCAAAAAATGCTGGCTCACTTCCAAGCGCGACAACAAGAAAATCATATACATATTCTTTTTTCATCCCAACCACTCTTTTTTTCTCTAAATGAATTTCAGTTGCCGTATCAAATACAAGTCGAACTTTTTTTCCTTCAAAAATATCCTTTAGTGGAATGCAGACTTCTTCTGGAGATTTACCAGTAACAACACGATACAGCGCTGGAGTATATTCAAAATGAGTATTTTGTGTTAAAAGTGTTATCTCAAAAAGACCTTTTGGGCTATGAAGGTCTAGGCGGAGTGCAGTTTCAACACCACCAAACCCCCCTCCTAAAATAAGTACTTTAATTGGAGTATTTTGAAATGTCTTCATTTACCACATTGTAGCAAATAGAGCCTCGTTTTCTTTAGTGGAAAAGGTTAATTTTCAAGGCTTTTTTTATTTCGAAGAGCGAAGTACAATATGTAAGACGGACAGGGCTCGTTCGTCATAGACTATGAATGATATTTTTGAACAGCAAAAAGCCCAATTTTTAAAGGCGTATGACGAGCTTCATGACGCGATTTTCCGTTATATAGTCATGAAAATCTCTTCACGGGAACGTGCGGTTGACCTTGTACAAGAAACATTCACTCGCACATGGGAATACATAACCCGAGGTGAAACTATCGATAATCTTAAATCACTTCTCTACCGTATTGCCCATAATCTTGTGGTTGACGAATACAGAAAACGAAAAGAATCTTCCCTTGATAATCTTCTCGAAGAAGGCTTTGATTATGCCGACCAGAGTATACGATCACCCGAAACGTCTTTCGATGCTGAACGAGTAATTATGCTCGCACGCACACTTGATGATAAATATCGTGATGCTGTGCTTATGCGATATGTAGACGACCTTTCGATAGGTGAAATTGCAACCATTTTAGGCGAATCAGAAAATAATGTATCCGTACGTATCCACCGCGGTGTTCAGAAATTAAAAGAAATATTGCGTGACAATTCTTATGAATAATTTTTTTAGCCAATTAAAACAAGTAAAACTTTCTCGTCAAGAAAACGTGCGTATTCGTGCGGCTTTTGAGCGTACTCTTGGCTATCCCCCACCTAAATTACAATCAT
>CAZRBQ010000043.1:0-4616 GCA_964598385.1 uncultured Candidatus Saccharibacteria bacterium | reverse complement strand
ACATCTCCAAGAACAATATTTTCACCAATTTTTTGAATAACTGGATCAATCATATCTTTTGCTACAGCACGTGCTGTTTCAGCACCATCTGTAAATGCTTTTTCTGCTAGTGCTTGTGCAAGTGTTTGAAAGTCTGCATTTTTCGCAACGAAATCGGTTTCGCAGTTTAATACAACCATAACTGCATTATTGCCTTCTTTTTTAACAACAATAAGACCATCTGATGCTGCACGGTCTGCTTTTTTTGCTGCAATTTCACTTGATTTTTTCTTGAGCACCATCAGTGCTTTTTCCATGTTTCCATCTGCTTCTTCAAGTGCTTTTTTGCACTGCATAACCGATACGCCAGTTGCGTCTCGGAGCTCTTTAATCATTTCAGTGGTAATTTGTGTAGACATATAACTTTGAAAGTACTAAATAATAATAACTATTTTACCCATTACGACCCGATTTGTAAGCATCTGCGAGCGTTTCAACAATATATCGAATGCTTGATACTGATGCATCGTTCGCAACAATTGGATAATCAACTTTTCTAATGTCGCAGTCCGTATTTGCAAGTGCAATCACTGGGACATGAGCTTTCATTGCTTCGGTGAATGCAATATGTTCCTTCTTTGGGTCAATAAGAACAATAATATCAGGTGTTTTCTTGAGAGTTGCAAGTCCTCCGAAGTAAAGTGTGAGTTTATCAATTTCTCGGTCAAGTAAGAGGCGTTCCTTTTTTGTATAGACATCAAGTTCACCAGCTTCTTTTTTTGACTTAAGTTCTTCAAGTCGTGCGATACGCTTTTTGATTTCTGAAAAATTTGTAAGGGTTCCACCGATCCATCGCTCGGTAACGTAGGGCATATCGAGTGCCATGCCGGCATTTTTTATTGCTTCGCGGGCTTCTGGCTTCACGCCAACAAACAAAACTGTTTTCCCGAGTGGGGCAAGGCTTTTTAAGAGCGTTGTCGCTGCCTCAAGTTGGACTGCGGTATGTTCAAGATTGATAAGATCATTCTTATTCTTGGTTGCGAATATGAATGGTGCAGCTGAAGGGTGGCGTCGGGTTTTTGAATACCCAAAGTGTGCTCCAGCCTGAAATAATGCATCGATCCGTGGATCTTGGATTTTTTCTGACATATAGTATGAAAAATCACTTATTAATTAATCGGGCTTTCGAATTCCCGGTCCCGTTTTTAAGCATTACAGCTTGTTTACAAAGGGTTTTTTATTCTTTCCAAAATAGTGGAGGATTAAAAAAGCCCCTTCACGGAGACAACACTATAATACTATAAATTCATAAAAAAGTGAAGTCTTTTTACAGGTTTTAATTGGAGGTAAGTAAAGGCTTTTAAAACTATGATTTTTAGAGTACTATGGCCATATGCGACATACACAACTCTTCACAAAAACAAAAAAAGAAGCCCCAGCTGATGAAATTTCAAAAAATGCAGAACTTTTAATTAGAGCAGGATTTATTCATAAGGAAATGGCTGGTGTTTATTCATTTTTACCTCTTGGATTACGAGTACTTGAGAATATTACCTCAATTATTCGTGAAGAAATGAATGCAATTAATGGCCAAGAACTTCACATGCCCGCATTGCAAGACAAAACACTTTGGGAGAAAACAGATCGCTGGGATGATGACAAGGTAGATAATTGGTTTAAGACACAAATCAAAGCTGGCGGAGAAACAGGTCTTGGAATTACTCACGAAGAACCATTGACAGCGCTTATGGCAGAGTATGTGCAATCGTACAAAGATTTACCATTTTCTGTATACCAATTTCAGACCAAGTTCCGAAACGAAATGCGTGCAAAATCAGGTATTATGCGTGGAAGGGAATTTTTAATGAAAGATTTATATTCATTTGCAAAGAATAAAACCGAGCACGACGCATTTTATGAAGAAGTTAAAAATGCATATAAGAAAATTTACGCACGACTTGGTATTGGCCATCTCACTTATGTAACCTTCGCATCAGGGGGTATTTTTGCACCGTTCTCACATGAGTTTCAGACTATTTCAAGTGCAGGTGAAGATACAATTTATGTAGATGAATCAAAAGGTATTGCAATAAACAAGGAAGTTTATAATGATGCGGTGTTAAACGAATTGGGTGTTGAGGCGCAGTTGCTTGTTGAGAAGCGGGCGATTGAAGTTGGAAATATTTTTACTCTAGGCACCCGATTTTCAGAACCACTTGGCTTGTCGTATGACGACGAACAAGGAATTCGAACACCAGTATTTATGGGCTCATATGGTATTGGAGTTTCTCGTTTAATGGGTACTATTGTTGAAGTCTTATCTGATGATAAAGGAATTATTTGGCCAGAGGAAGTTGCTCCATTTAAGGCGCATATTCTTGTTCTTGGTGATAGTCAAACAACACTTAGTGCTGCAGAAGAGCTTTATTCAACATTGCGAACAAAAGGTGTTGAGGTGTTATTTGATGATAGACAAGGTGTTTCAGCTGGAGAAAAATTTGCTGACGCAGATTTGATTGGTGTTCCATATAGAATTGTTGTTTCAGAACGCTCGCTCAAGGACGAAGGGTTTGAAGTTAAAAAGCGAACAGAAGAAAAAGGAGTGCATGCTTCACTTGAAACAGTGGTTGCAATGATGACGCAGTAAAAGATATATCGCATGTTTAAAAAATTATACGCATTATTTTCAAACGATATTGGGATTGATCTCGGTACCGCAAATACACTCGTGTATCTTCGTGGGCATGGTGTTGTGATCAATGAACCATCAGTAGTCGCTCTTAATACAAAAACAGGGCGTATTGTTGCTGTTGGAACAGAGGCAAAGCGAATGCTTGGCCGTACGCCACCTCACATAAAAGCAGTTCGCCCTATTGTTGATGGGGTAGTTTCTGATTTTGAAGTCACAGAGGAAATGCTCGCATATCTTATCGGCAAAACAGAAAAAATTTCGAAGAAATTTTTTCGTCCGCGTGTTGTTGTCGGCGTTCCTTCAGGAGTTACTAATGTTGAAACAAGAGCTGTCTATGATGCTGCTCGTTCTGCGGGCGCACGAGAAGTATTTATTGTTGAAGAACCGATGGCCTCTGCGATTGGTATTCGTATGCCAGTGAAAGAGCCTGTTGGTTCTCTTATTGTAGATATTGGTGGTGGAACAACAGACATTGCAGTTATTTCATTGGGTGGAATTGTTCGATCAAAAAATTTAAAAATTGCTGGGGATCGTTTGAATGCCGACATCATGTCATATTTGCGTGATGAATTTAAACTTCTTGTCGGAGAAAAAACAGCAGAGAATGTAAAAATGGCAATTGGAACAGTTGTTGAAGGTACACCCATGGAGGCAGAAGTTCGAGGGCGAGATCTTATTACAGGATTACCCCGAGAAGTAATTGTCACTGATGGTGATGTTAGGGAGGCGATCGCTATTTCAATCGCAGGTTTAATTGATGGTATTAAAGAGGTGCTTGAAACAACTCCGCCAGAAATTTTGGCCGATGTTATGCATCGTGGTCTTGTACTCTCAGGTGGAGGAGCACTTTTGCAGGGTCTTGATGCGCTGTTGCATTCTGTATTAAAAATTCCAGTGTATATTGCTGAAGACCCACTTTCAGCTGTAGCTCGAGGGGCAGGTATTATTCTTGAAGATATAGAGTATTATAAAGAAGTACTTGTAAGTACTGGAGATGAATAACCTTCACACAAAAAAACGAAATTCGTACAAAAAAATTAGTATTTTGATACTATTTCTTATTGGTATTTTTATTATATTTGTCAGCCTGGGTGTATTCTCTCGATTTAATAAGATTTTTTCTGGTGTTTCTCGTGGAGCATGGACAGCAAACGTTGCACTTAATGAATCAATTTCTGAATCATTTGTTTCTCTGACACAATCAAAAAATTCTCTTGTTGCGACAATAGTTCGGTTGCAGGATAGAGTGCGTGAACTTGAACTTGCGATGACAAATTATCAAACGTTGGTTGAAGAAAATACTACTTTAAAAGAAAAGTTTGGTAGAACACAAGGTAGTGAAAAAATTCTTGCAACAATTTTAGTAAAACCAGCACAAACTATATATGACACTTTGATTGTAGATGTTGGTGCCCGTGATAATATTCTTGTTGGTAGTCGTGTTTTTGCTTCTGATACTGTAATACTTGGTGAAGTTTCAGAAGTTCGGGATCGTACTTCAGTTGTTACACTATACTCAAGTGGTGGATATAAGAACAATGTTGTAATTACGGGGAACGATGTCTACACAGAAGCTATTGGTCGTGGTGGTGGAAGTTATGAAATGACTTTTCCAAGAGAAATTAGTTTTCCAATCGGTACAGAAATTGTTATTCCAGGAATTACTCCATATGTTATTGGTCTTGTGGACGAAGTGATTTCAGATCCACGTGACCCACTCCAAAAAGTTCTTTTACGTGCCCCTGTTAATATTCAAGAATTAAAATTTGTTGCAATAGAAAAATGAACCACAGGAGTGTGGTTCATTGAAGTGTTTTTTAACTCGGACACAATATAAAACGATACAAAAAATTTCCGAAAAATAGTGCAAAAATAATTGAACCAATAATGAAAATGATTGTCAAAATAATTAAGGGGACGTTCAGGCACGTGCGTTTCGCCTGCT
>CAZRBQ010000042.1:0-4990 GCA_964598385.1 uncultured Candidatus Saccharibacteria bacterium | reverse complement strand
GGGTTTGGGGTGGTGGCGTAGAGTAAATGAGAGAAGGAGAGGAGGAGGAAGAAAATACTAAGCAGGCGAAAGAGTAACCGCAACATTGTTATCGATTTTGATGAAACAACCATAATGCTATTCTATCACATTTGTATTATTTTGATTTTCTTCAAGTGGTACTATTATGTTTTGATTTTGTGTTTGTTCAATAGAATCCATGTTACTTCCTGCTTCGTCTCTGATTTCTATTTCTGAAGCATTTGATTCTTGTGGTGCCGTTGTTTCAACAATCGCTTCTCGGTTATCATCCTCTTGAACTTCTAATAGTGAACGAATTTCAAGTGTGATTTCTCCTAAATACCCTGGTAATTCACGACATTCTGTAAGCGTGTTCGCGAAACAACCTTCAGAATTTTTGGTCCCCACTGCAATAATAGTTCCTGATTCAAGATTATATAATGGAACAACTGTTTCAAATTCAGAAGCTGGAGTAAAAAATGAAAACGATGGATCATTTTCTCGATAAAAACGAACCTGTATGGCTTCTGGTGTTTTAATATGTAAAATTTCACCCTGATCAGCACCAGAAAGAACATATCCTGTAAATGATTGGTTAAGGGATCGCACGCTTACTGCATGCAATTTTTTTGGATCTGAATTTTGAATATCTTTAACCTCAACAATAGTAAGAGGGGCATATTCTGCCTCAATCCATAGCGCGTCAAGGTAAATTGCAGGCATACTATCAAAAGTAATTTGAGGCACAAGACGTAACTGCAATTTCTCAATTTGATCCCACGAAGCAAGATCGATGGGAAAATCAAATGTTCCATCTTTCCAATTATTGTGATTAACTTCAGCAACAATGTTCCATGCAACACCATCGAGTGAGTATTCAAGAAGTAAAAATGGCTTCACTGAATCTTCAACAATTTGATTTTGTTGAATGAGTGCTTCTTGTGGAACTTGTTCATCATTTACAATCTCTGGAATTTCATTTGTTTGCAAATCTTGTATCGGTTCACTGCTTTCATTTGCCGCATCTTCTTGTGCTAATACAGTTTTTGCAAAATAGCGTAACAATGATTGTGTTTGTGGTTGTTCTACTTGTATTTCTGGTATAGTTGGCTCACTATCAACAGGCACACTATCGTTATTCTCAATTAATTCACTACCACTATTTGATTCGCTATTTACTGACGTAGCATTTTCTGTAGGGGGAATTTCTTCTATTATGACTTGCTCAGACTCAACAGTGTGAAGAACTGTTCCATCATCAATAGTCCAACGTGCCTTTACTACAAAGTTGGTTGGCGCACTTTCTTTCGGGGCATCTCCGATAAATGAGCCACAATATAGGTCACCTTGCGTATTGTTAAGTACTGCAGAATTTTTTTTAGTATACAATTCACCCACAGCATCTTCTTGAAGGTCTGGCTTCCCTTCAGCATTTTTTGGGTTTTCCCATCCACCTAAACACTGTCCTGCATAAAAGAGTGCCGTATCTGCACGCGTACTTCTAAAAAAACTACCCGCAATAAGTACAACTCCAACAATTAAAATTGAGAATATAAAATGTTTATGATTATGAAATATACCGCCGAAATATTCTTTTGAAAACTCAATAACAAATCTTTTTTTACGTAAAGAAACTACCTCCTGTTTCTGATCAAAGAAAACATCCTGCATTTCTGTTTTGCGTTTATAGAAAAACCCCATGATATAAAAAGTATAGCATGGGGTTTTACTTCTCTATGGTATTTCTGTGAACTTCTGTTACTTTCCGTGGCAATATTTGAATTTTTTGCCAGATCCACAAGGGCAAAGATCATTTCTTCCGGCTTTTTTCATTGCTTCTTCAAGATCGCTATTTATATCTTCGTGTGGCATAGCAATAGTAACCTCCTGTGCCTCAATTGGCTCTGGCTGCTTGGCTTCAACAGTCATTGTCTTTATCAGATTCATTACTTGCTCCTTGAAACTATCTTCCATTTCTTTAAAAAGTCGCAATGCTTCCTTTTTATACTCAATGAGTGGCTCGCGCTGTCCATAGGCACGAAGATTTACTGCAGAACGAGTATATTCCATTGTTTCCAGGTGCTCAACCCACAGTGCATCAGTAACATAAAGAATAATTCTTCGAGTAGTATCATAAAATGGTTCTTCACCATACGCAGTAATCTTCTCCTCAACAACCTGTGAAAACTCACTGTTACCTGCGATAATTGTTTCGAGTGTATTTTTGACATGCTCTTTATCACCAAGGAGCATTTCCTTTCTTCGAGCATAGATAGTATTTCGCTGATGATTCATAACATCATCATATTCAAGCGTATGTTTACGAGCGTCAAAATGAAAACCTTCAATTTTGGTTTGAGCATTTTCAAGTGCACGATTGATAAACCTATTCTCTATCGGTTGATCTTCTGGTATGCCAAAACGACCCATCATTGTCTTAATTCGTTCTGCACCGAAAATACGCATAAGATCATCCTCAAGTGATACATAAAACTGGGTTTCTCCCGGATCACCTTGTCTTCCCGCACGACCTCGCAACTGATTATCAATACGACGAGCTTCATGTCGTTCTGTACCAAGCACAAAGAGTCCACCTTTTTGCTTTACGCTTTCAGATTTTTCTTGTGTTGCATCGATACCACCAAGCTTAATATCGATACCACGACCAGCCATGTTTGTTGCAAGCGTTACACTTCCCTCTTTACCCGCATTAGCAATAATCTCTCCTTCTTTTTCATGATTCTTTGCATTAAGAATAGTGTGTGGTACCCCTTCAGCTGTGAGATACTCAGACAACAGTTCATTTTTTTCAATTGAAACTGTACCAATAAGCACTGGCTGACCTTTCTCATGCAATTCACGAACTTTACGAGCTACAGCTTTAAATTTTCCTTGCTCTGTCTGGAAAATTTGATCATTATGGTCTATTCGAGCAATAGGTTTATTTGTAGGAATAGGTACAACTTCAAGCTTGTACACCTTGTAAAATTCTTCAGCAGAAGTAAGTGCTGTACCCGTCATGCCAGAAAGTTTTCCATAAAAGCGGAAATAGTTCTGAAATGTAATCGAGGCAACAGCTCGTGTTTCCTTCTGTAATGGTACATTTTCTTTCGCCTCAATAGCCTGATGAAGACCATCGGACCATCGCCTTCCTGGTTGCAATCGTCCCGTAAATGCATCAACGATTACCACTTCATTATCACGCACAACATAATCTTTATCTTTTAAGAAAAGTGCTCGCGCACGAATCGCAGTCTCTAGATGATGTACATATTTTATTCCCTTTTCAGTGTAAATATTATCAATACCAAGAAGTTGCTCTGCTTTTGTAATTCCTTTATCTGTAAGTGTAATTGCACGAAGTTTTTCATCAACGGTAAAATCATCTTCACGCACCATTGCTTGTGCAATTCGAGCAAAATTTTTATAAAAGTCATCTGAGTTTCCAGATTCTGATGAAATAATCAATGGAGTTCGTGATTCGTCAATCAAAATTGAGTCAATTTCATCAACAATTGCAAATGCATGCCCTCGCTGCACCATACCATCTGGTCGTGTGGCAAGATTATCTCTCAAATAGTCAAAACCAAATTCATTATTCGTACCGTACGTAATATCAGCGGCATATGCTTCTTTTCGAGTTACTGGTCGAAGAAATTCGTGGAGCACTTTATATGCGCCAACCTCATCACGTTTTTCATCGTCTTGCTTATGGTTACTATCATATATATATGACTGATTTAATGAGTTTACTACACCAATAGAAAGGCCTAGAAAAGCATATACTTGGCCCATCCATACTGCGTCACGACGTGCAAGATAATCATTCACAGTAACAACATGTACACCCTTTCCAACAAGAGCATTTAAAAATACAGGAAGTGTTGCGACAAGTGTTTTTCCTTCACCTGTTCTCATTTCAGCAATTTTACCTTCATGAAGCACCACCCCACCGATAAGTTGCACATCATAATGACGCCATCCAAGTGTTCGCTCTGAAGCAACCTGCACAAGCGCAAAAGCCTCAGAAAGAATACTGTCGAGAGATTCACCCTTGGCAATACGTTCACGTAGTAGTGCAGTCTGCTTTGGAAAGTCAGCATCTGTTAATTCTGAAAATCGCGCCGAGTGAGCTTTAATAGCCTCAATTTGTGATTGATATTTCTTGATAATTTTTGTATTTGAATCACCAAAAAATTTTGAAAATATACCTGCCATAATGAACAATCAGTATAGCATAATTTCGTACTTTGACAGAATTAAAATTCGTAGTTTAAAATAACTCCCCATAAAAAGAAAAATCCTCGATAGGAGAGGATTTTTCTTGCTTCGCTACAAGTAATTACTTGCGCTTCTTTGAAGACTTTTTCTTTGAAGACTTCTTTGCAGCCTTCTTAGCTTTTTTCTTAGCCATGTTTTTGAAAAGTTATTTTATAAGTTACGAGTAGTTACGACCTTATGCAAAATATTTTATAAAAAAATTTTGCATAAAAATTTTTTAACTACTTCGTTACTTTTTTATTATCGTATATCAAAACTTCTCTCGCAATATTTTTTTTAAAAAAGTGTGGATAACTTTTTTTTATTTTTCAAAAAAATTTTTGTAATTATTTTTTATTAAAAAAAAATTTTTAATAAAATTAATTTATCAATAAAAAAAATCGCACAACGTGCGATTTTTTTCTACTCCACTTTCAGAGCAAACAGGTGCTAACTCCACCACAAATGCCTATGTGAGCGCAGCTGCTTGCTCTGAAAAAGGAGTATCTATCACAGTATAACAAAGATCAAAAATTTTTCCAGAAACACAAAACCCGCCTTGCGGCGGGATTGTGAGGCATTTGTGTTTGGAATAACTCATGGAGCCATTCGCCCACGTTGAGATACTACCAAATACTACCTATCGTGTCAATGCTACTCTTCTATTTTTGTGAATGTTCCCTATGAATATGCGTGAGTTCTTTTTCAATACGACCGAGTGTTTCTTTTA
>CAZRBQ010000041.1:0-5635 GCA_964598385.1 uncultured Candidatus Saccharibacteria bacterium | reverse complement strand
TTTTGTCTATGATACGCTCAACAAGACCTCGTGTCTGTAAATTACGTAAAATAAAACTTGAGTTAACACCCCGAATATAGTCAATTTCTGCTCTCGTAGCGCCATTATAATAAGATATAATTGCAAGTGTTTCTACGCTAGCCTTACTCAATTCTTTATCTAATTCTTGCTTACGTATACCTTCAAGAATACTGCTTAATTCTGGCGCTGTTGCAAGTGTATAGCTTTCCGAAACTTCAATGAGACGAAGCCCTCGATGTGTTAAGGACGTTTTTAAAGCAGTAATTGCATCAACAAGCTCTTCTTCAGTGCATTTACACAGTGTTAAAAGTTCGGTTTTAAGAACCGGTTCTGCTTTATAAAATAAAATTCCTTCTACTTTTGATTCTAAATTCATATTTCAATAATTTACTCACTTATTTCGTCAGTTAAACCTCTTTCAGTGCGGACCATTTCCATATCACTAAAGTCCGATTCTTGAATAACATCCATTATTCCCTGTCTTACTAATTCAAGCATAGCAAGAAATGTAACTATTACATAGACTTTTCGCTCTTTATATTCTGTCGCATCATGAGCATGCGCAATGCTTTTAAAAGAAACTTTCATTGTATTTTGAATACGCTCAGAAAGACCAGTAATCATTTCCTCAATACTCATAACCTTCTTCATGGTTACTTCAGGTAATGTCTGTTCTTTTTTAGGTAGGCGTGCAATTACGTCATTTAGGGCGCCATAAAGATTAGGTACACTAATATCTTTGTGTGGAACAAAAAGCGGTGTTTCAATATGTGAACGGTCCGGGCTGTGGTAAAGAACTGTTCTGCCAAAGTTTTTTGAAAAAAAGATACTTACTTCTTTAATTTTTTGATATTTTTTTAACCGTTGCTCAAGATCAACAATTTTTTCTTCTTCGTCAGGAGTCAACGAAAGGCCAGGCAGTAATGAACGTGATTTTATGAGTAGAAGTGTTGCTGCAATAACAACAAAATTTGCTACGTCTGAAAGTGCGTATGATTCAAGACGCTTTGTAAACTCAATAAAATCATTTGTTACTTCAGAAAGTGCAATTTCATTAATAAATAACTTTCGGCTTTCTATTAAAGAAAGGAGTAAATCAAGTGGGCCCTCAAAGGTACTTGTTTTTACTGTAAATGTCCCTACCGTCGTTTCCATAAATAATTTATATATTTGTAGTGTACCACACCCTAGATACTTCGAGATTCACTTGTATCACTATAATTTGCAATAACCACATCAGTATTCTCTGGCAATAAATACGGTAACTCTTTATAGAAAGAAAGTCCAAAGTTTTCTTCATTTTTTCTATGCATTACAGAAATATAATCATTAAAAAGTGCTGGCTCACCATCTATTTGTAGTGAAACATTATGACTATTAAATGTTCGCTCGGCTTGTTCAATGGTGTCTTTATCACTTAATAAAAAACGATTTTTCTCAATATCATTAAAATATTGTTTAAAATTTGTTGCGCCGGCGTATCGAGCAAGCGCTAGCTCGTATTCATCGAGAGAGTGCTTGCCTTTGCCTTTTGCAATGTAACTAGCAATCATTCTTCCCGCAGCATCAATGTTATAGATTGGATGTAGTCGATCATCGAGCACCATTAATTCTGCTCGAGAGTACTGATTTGATTGTATTTTTTCATAAAGTTCTTTTGCGTGGCTTACTAACTTCCCATGCTCATCTTTACAACTTCGTTTATCAACTCCATTGCATACCATCGCATCACAGTCTTCATATGTATGTAGGTTATATTCATGCGCAGTTGCACCTTGCATATGAATAAGACCAAATCCTCCATCACCGCCCTCATAAACGTAAGATTTCTTTTTTGTTTTCTGATCTTCACGAGTTACCTTCATACCATTAGCAAGCAGATCAACACCAGTTGATTCCTCCATAATCATTGCAAGCAATACTAATGGTGGCAAATTATAACGTGTTTCAACTGCATCAGTTATATTTTTCCACCGTAAAGTTCGAATAATTTTACCATCAAGCGTATCAACTCCGTAGCGACCTTCTTTTCCAGTTAAATCCAAATTTGTAATAACTGGACTATATTTTTTTTCGTAAAGTGGTAATTCTGGTTTTATTTTTTTTAATTCGCTCCACCGCTCAATTGGAAACCTTTCTTTTTTTATTGATTCATTATTTGAATCTGATTTAGATTTATTGTACAAATGTTCAAACAGCATTCCGCTCATAGCTAGCCCTCCAGCAGCAAAAAGGGCTTTTCTTAAGAATGCCCGCCTATCAATGCTTCGCTTTTGTGCTGTATCCATTTCCTTTTTATTTTCAGAAGATTGAAATGGAAAATGTTCTTTCATTACAACATATTGTAACAATAAAACAGCAAAGCGCCTTGTGAATTGGCGCTCGATGTTATTTTTTTATTTGAATATGTAATTCCTTAAGCTGTTTTTCAGAAACTTCAGATGGTGCTTCCATCATCAGATCTTTTCCTTCACCTGTTTTAGGAAATGCTATCACTTCACGAATATTCGGTTCTCCCTGGAGGAGCATGAGGAGTCTATCAAAACCCCATGCTATACCACCGTGTGGTGGCGTACCTGAACCTAACGCGTGAAGCATATGTCCGAAATTTTTATCAATATTTTCTGGCGTGTGTCCAATAATTTCAAACACGCGTCGCAACGCTTCTGGATTATGGTTTCGAATTGAACCTCCGCCGATTTCGTAACCATTGAGTGTAATATCGTATTGTGCTGCAAGGATAGTACCAATGTCACGCTTCTCAATAAGTTTTTGCTGGTCTTGTGGTTGTGGTGCAGAAAAAGGGTTGTGCGTAAATGTCCACTCGCCTTCGGTATCAGGATTATCAGAGGTATCAGTGCGTTCAAAAAATGGGAAATCAACTACCCAACAAAATGCTAATAAATTAGGATCATTTTTGTCTGTACGAATATCAGGACGATCATTTCCATACTTTTCCATTGCATCTTTGTAAGTAATACGCGGGAATGGAATTTCTTGAATTTTTTTCTCAGGATAGAGTGTGCGCACAATCTCGATAAGTAATTTTTCATTAAGGTTCATAACATCTTCTTGTGTCACAAAACTCATCTCCATATCTATTTGAGTAAATTCAGGCTGTCGATCTCCACGGGTATCTTCATCTCTCATACAACGAGCAACTTGAAAGTAACGTTCCATACCTGAAGACATGAGTAGTTGCTTATATTGTTGCGGTGACTGTGGTAATGCGTAAAAAGTACCCGGATATAAACGAGATGGAACAATGTAATCTCGAGCACCCTCAGGTGTTGATTTTGTTAACAGTGGCGTTTCAATTTCAATAAATCCTTGTGCGTCAAGAAGATCTCTAATTAATTTAATTACTTTATGACGCATGCGTATATTGTTCTGTAGCCGTGGACGTCGTAAATCTAGATAACGATGGGTTAAGCGAGCTTCTTCGCCTATTTCCCTTCCGTCTGAGGTAACATCAATTGGTGGAGTTGTTGCTTCGTTTAAAACTGTAATTGTTTGTATTTCAAGCTCAATTGTTCCGTTAGTCTTATCAGCTTGAATATTTTTTTGTGGTCGTTCATGAATAATACCAGTTACTTCAACCACCCATTCAGGACGTACTTTTTTTGCAATTTCAATTGCAGATGATTGTGGTAATACAACACCTTGAATATAGCCTGATTTATCTCTAAAATCGAAAAAAACCATTTTTCCTTGGTCTCTTCGTACATCAATCCAACCTGATATAGTTACTGTTTTTTCGATATGATTAATTAAATCTCCTATAAATATTCTTTCCATATAGCGCAATAATAGCAGAAAAATGTCTATTTGAAAACAAAAAAACGCCACAAGATATGTGGCGTTGCTTTAGTATTTCAAATCTAAAGCTTGTAGTCTTTTTTGTATTCCTCAATCTCTTTACTCAGTTCTTGAAGATACGCTTCACTTGCACCCTCATTACGGAGTGCTGCAAGAATCTGATCTGTAACATTTTTGATATATGCCACCTCATCAGAGATCTCGGAAATGTTTTCCCTATCGAAAACGCTATTATCTGCGTCAATAATCACCGCACGTGCAATGATTCTTGCATTGCGATGTGTATGTGCAGTACCCGGCATTTTTCGATATATTGCAAGAACTTTTTCGATAAGCAACGAAACATCGTCTTTATTTACTTTCATCTTTTTTTATTCAAAATACCAATGAAATGAAAAAATGTCAATATCTATATTTAACTCATTAATATTTGGTTTTTAATCAAATTCTGATACTCTTTTGAGCTTTTTATAAGCTCTTCATGAGTTCCTTGTGCAACAATACGTCCACTGTCAACTACAAAAATGCAGTCAGCATCCATTACTGTAGAGAGTCGATGGGCGATAATTATTGTTGTTCTTCCTTTTGCTCCTCGATTAATTGCTTCATGAATCAGTTTCTCATTTATTGAGTCTAGTGCACTTGTTGCTTCATCGAAAATAAGAATTTGTGGATTTTTAATAAGCGCGCGTGCGATTCCTATCCTCTGTCTTTCTCCTCCTGATACCTTAATACCACCCTCACCGATCACCGTATCCATGCCATTGTCTTTAAGTTTATTTATAAAATCCTCAAGTGAAGCATCTTTAACCGCCTTAAATAATACGTCTTCTGAAATAGTAGTCGGATCTTTGATTCCAAAAAGTATATTTTCGCGAATACTTCTATCAAAAAGTTCAATTTTTTGTTCAACATTGCCAATTTTTGACCGCAACCATGCAAGATTTATTTCACTAAGAGGTATTCCATCAATAAGGATTTCTCCTTCAGTAGGATCATAGTAACGACGTAACAAATTCACAATAGTAGATTTGCCCGCACCAGAAATTCCGACAAATCCTACTTTTGAACCGGCGTTAATAGTAAGTGAGACATTAGTAACTGCATGACCTTCAAGTTTACCTGTGACATTTTTTTCATCTTCTTGTTCAAGTTTTGAAGTACGGTATGGATATGCAAAACTTACATTCTTAAAAACAATCTCGCCACGAAATGGTTCAATAGTTTTACCGTTTTCATTACTATCAATATCCGGCACAATCGCAAGTAACTCAAAAAATTTCTTTATTTCAACAACCTGAAACATGATTTGTCTCTGGGTATTCATAATTTGAATTAAATTACCAAATATTGCATTTAGCCACGAGAAAAGTGCTACGAACATTCCTGCAGAATGCTTTCCGAGAAAAATTAGATACACACCGAGTGAGAGTGACGCATACTGCCCGACAACGATAAGCATTTTGTGCGCATAAAACGTTTTTAAATACTCCATCCATGTATTCGTGGTGTAACCTGTTGTTTGATCCCATTTATTCTGAAAATCGGCAAGTGTTGTATTTTCTTGCGCTTCTGAAATAACGAGCGTCGCATTGCGGTATAGTTCTGACTGCAATTTTGTTTGAGCTTGGTTATTTTTTCGCATAGTATCAACCTTTGGAAAGTACTCCTTGTTGCGATTTAATGAAACAAAAATAAAGAGCGCTGAAAAAAGAGTTGCTGAGAACGCAACACGCCAATCAAAGAAATATAAAATGATGAGCGTTGCAAAAACCTGAATACCTCCAGGAAAAAT
>CAZRBQ010000040.1:3606-5720 GCA_964598385.1 uncultured Candidatus Saccharibacteria bacterium | reverse complement strand
GGAAAAACCACAGACAATCTGTATGAGGTATTACGATTGTGGCAAAGTAATGATCTTGCATGGGAGCGTAAACTGAGTGAAATAGTGCAGGGTCACAGCAACCTTGCGAAAAAAGTTTCTTCTGTTTATCCGCGAAACACCATTGCAAAATTTGATGATTATTATCATGCAATTCTGAGCATACTTTCTGATAAACGAAATATGCAAACCAATGCAGTAGCAAAAAACATTCTTAGTGCAAAAATTGTTTCCTATGGGGAGCACTATGCTACTACACTTATGTACGAACTTATCAAGGGCGAAATCAGAAAAACCCCCTTGGTAATTTCTGCAAAAGAGTGCATTGTTACTGACGAGGTTGTTATGGACGCACAAATTTACGAAAATGATACTCAGCGTGCCATACAGCAACGGTTGGTTGCAAATCAAGCTTGGGGTGAAATGCATCCATGGGTAATCACCGAAGGATTTATTGCTACGACAAAAAGCGGGCATACGAGCTTGCTCGGACGAGAAGGTTCTGATTATTCTGCAGGAATTTTTGGAGCGTTTACGCACGCTGAATCAGTAACGCTTTGGAAAACGGTTGACGGAGTATTTTCATCAGATCCCAACAGTACGAGCGGTGCACAATTATATCGTGAGCTCACCTACGATAAAGCAAGTGCTCTGCATGCCAAAGTGATTCATCCGAAAACAATCACACTTCTCAAGAAGTACAACATCCCATTGATTGTTAAGTCGATTCATAAGCCTGATGAGGTTGGCACGATTATTACAGCATGACAAAACGCTGGTCAGTACGACCAGCGTTTTTTTATAACGATAGCGTTCCTTGTGCGCGGAGTTTTTTTAAGGAAACACCCTTTTTCTTTTTAAGAAAAGTAATTCCGCCGACGATTCCGATCATAAATGCATTGTCAGTAGCAAGTTCGCGTTCAGGAAAATATATGCGGATTTTCGGAAATTTTTCTTTGATGTGAGAAGTAAGTGTATTTTTTAAATAAGTATTTGCAGCAACACCACCACCAACGACAAGTGTTTTACATTTGTAGTGCATAAGTGCACGAGTAGTTTTATGAACAAGTACTTCAATTGCTGCAGTTTCAAATTCATGTGCAATTTGTTTTTTAATTAGGTCATTCTTATCTTCAATAGAACGGAGAAGATAGAGTACTGCTGTTTTCAGTCCCGAAAAAGAAAAATCAAAATCTTTTGATGTTAACATTGGACGAGGGAGAGAAAAATTTTTTTCTTGATGTTCTTTTTGCTGTGTTCGATATTCATGCGCAAGCGCAGAAATTTTAGGTCCACCTGGATAAGGCAGATCAAGCATGCGTGCAACTTTATCAAACGCTTCACCGACTGCATCATCACGTGTGGCGCCAATTTTTTTATATTTCATCCAATCACGCATGAGTACAAGTTCTGTATGGCCACCTGAGACAAGTAGGGATAATACTGGAAAAGTGAGACGTTCTGCTTTAAATGTTTTTTGCTGTTTTTTTGTTTGCTGAATCAGTACAGAAAGTACATGGCCTTCCATATGATTAACAGGAATTACGGGGATACCCCAAGCAAGTGCAAGTGCTTTTGCTGCATTTATTCCAACCCATAATGCAGGTTCGAGTCCCGGGCCGGTAGTTACCGCAATAGCATCGAGTTGTGGGCGGTTTGAATGAAGAAATAAATTTTCTAACGATGAAAAAAGTTCAGGTTCTCGAGTGAGTTCAATTTTTATTTTCTCCATTGTTTTTTTTGAAATAGAAGCAGAACCTTTTTTAAAAAGTTTTGCTGTGCGAAGAGTTGTTTCAAGAAGCGGGGTGAATGCTTTCGCATGCTCTCGTTTTGCAAGAGCAGGGAATACGCCACCATAGTGAGCATGGAGTTCAATTTGAGATGCAGTCGTGTGTGCAAGTCGTGTAATAGTTGGAGAAGTTACTGCTCCGCGTAGTTCAAGTATTGCAAGTGATGTTTCGTCACACGATGTTTCTATTGCAAGAATTTTCATGTCAGCAGAGTGTAGCAAATTATGATATTTTTGACCAGATTAATTTTTTGTGCTATTATTTTGTTGAACCAAAAAATTGTACTATGACAGCTATAACAACAAC
>CAZRBQ010000040.1:1475-3596 GCA_964598385.1 uncultured Candidatus Saccharibacteria bacterium | reverse complement strand
CCTCACGATGGCACGTCAATTTCTCTTCCGGGTAATGTCTCAACTGTCCGCTCATTTCAAAAGTTGGGATTTCCCCTTATTACCATTTCATCTCCATTGATGCTTTGGGATACAAAGGTCGTGAACAAAATGTTAAACAACGAGAGTTTACGCCGGGACCGAAAAATGAAAAGAATGATTCTTGCTACCGATCGGCATAAGCTTTCCGGTGAGCAGAGTGGAGACGATTATCATTTTTTTACCCCGATTGACTTTGCGCGCAAAGTTTCGCTCAAGAAGTTTTTCTCTCATGTCGAGGCGTACAAGGAAATACCTTCGCTTTTCGCACGATATGGAATTCTTAACGAAGAAATTGAACGCTTACGCGCTGAGTACAAGCAAAGTGCGTTTGTCTGCATTTGCTCAATGAGTATTCGAAACGCAGAAATATTAGCGCAAGAATACGGAGGTGATGATGTATTTTCCATTTTTCTTTATGCATCATACGAAAAGATAAAGGTTGAATTGGAACATTATTCGATGGATGCAAACGAAGATTTTTCACGACGTCTTGAAACGGCTGAACGAGAACTTCGATTCCAAGGTTATTTTTCCCGATCGGTCAGTACCGAAAATTGGGATAAAGCTTACGCGCAAATCGAAGAGATCATCCGTACGTTTCAATGTAATATCTGACGACTTTCAGTCTATAAAATCAAAACCCCCAATTGGGGGTTTTATTATTGGTAAGTAGGTACTCTTATAAAATAGTTATAATATATAGTCTGTAAAACTGCTTGACAATATATATAAATATGCTATAATAAAAATAATTTGTTCATTAAAACCAAAAACCCCAAACCATGAAAAACATTCTGAAGTATCTGTTTGCACTCTTAGCGATCGCAATGACTGCTTGCCAACGTGGCCAGCATGAGGTTCGTGTTGTGAAGTATAATGGCACCGATCTTCTCGGTGGCCATATGGTAACGGTAGTAACCGCAAGCGGTGATACTGTTATGGCAACAATAGACGAGAGTACGTTGTTCGAGACGAAAATCCCTTTCAGTGCAACAATGGTAAAAGATGAGATTGAAGGAAAAGGGCATATTAATGCCATTACCAAGAAGAGTAAATTTGAAGTTACTGTCATTGGAAAAGCACCTTCAATTTCAATCGGCACGAAAGTGCTTGTTGTGACAAAAAGTGGCATGTCAGTTGAATGTGATATCGCGGAAGAAATTATTCTCAATAATCGTTTTCCTTTCTATGCAGTTATGGAAAAGGAACAAATCGAACGCTTTGGTTGGATCAGAACAACAAAAGCTTCGTAATCTTAATGCATTACAGCAAAAGCCCTCGAAATATCGAGGGCTTTTTTAATGCAGATTGATTTAAATTTGTGCGCGGTGAGGGACTTGAACCCCCGACCTTTCCGGTGTAAACGGATTGCTCTACCAACTGAGCTAACCGCGCAATACTGCATCATTACAGTACCTCAGATTATAGATAAAATCAATAAGTTGACAATACTAGATTATTTTGATTTAATATTTAAAACAAAATTGTCCATGAAAACACTTGTACTAATGCGTCATGCGGGATACAACCCTGCAACTGGTGAACTTGTGGAAGAGGGGATCGCCGATCTAAATGAGATTACTATTCCACTTTTGCAAAAAACGCTTGCAAATAACAAGCATGTACTTGAACTTGTTGTGTGCTCTCCATCTATCAGAACTGCGCATACGGCAGGACTTGTTGCAAAAGCTTTCGGTCTTTCACCAGAAAAGGTGCTACGGAGAGAAGATCTCATTCTTGAGGCTTCAGATGCGTACATGAATGACTTGGTAAATGAGTTGCGATACAGAGACGAGAAAGTGATCCTGGTTGTTACTCATGAACCAATCGCAGTATTCCTTGGAAAAATCATTTCCGGAAAAAAGTTTGAATACAAGATGTACGGAGATTTCCATGTGTTTGATTTTGAATAACCAAAAGCCTCGCATACATGAGGCTTTTTATTTTTTAATTCTGAAACCATTTTAAAATTTGCGGAGACGGTGAGGTTCGGTCACAAATAATTTCTTGCAGAAATTTTCGGGACCCCGATTCGGCTTCAAAATGCGATTTCGATTTATG
>CAZRBQ010000040.1:0-1465 GCA_964598385.1 uncultured Candidatus Saccharibacteria bacterium | reverse complement strand
AGGAAAAGTTATCAAGTAATGTTAAGAGCGAACCAAAAGGTTCGCTCTTTATTTTATTCTTATTTTTCTCTTATCTTTTTGCGTAAATATCGCTCATTAACATTTTCAATTTTGGCGGAGGAGGGGAGATTCGAACTCCCGATCGAGTTTCCCCGATGCCGCTTTTCGAGAGCGGTGCCTTCAACCACTCAGCCACTCCTCCAAAAATATGCGATGCATTATACTACCATGTTTTTTGTTTTTAAAAATAGTTTGAGATATTCACATATTGTAGTTAAAAAGATGATGCATGGTTTGTAAGTACGCTATACTATAAGTATATGAAATATGTTCTTGGTGTTCTTTATTCTTTTTTTCTAGCAATCATTCCGAAATTCGCTTATGCGCATGTCGGGTATGTTGTCGACAGTGGACTATTTCCTTCGCACAGTGGTTCAGATACATCTTTTCTTATTTCTGTTTTTTCAGAACCAAAAAATAGCATCATTATACTTGCAACACTCATGATTGTTTTACTCCTTTCTGATGCCTATGTGCATTCTCGGACTGCGCGAGCTACAGCAAAGGCAATTTTAGATCGTACTCAAAACTATCGTGTCTTTTTGCCATTTATTGCTCGTTTATCTGTTGGTATCGCATTACTTGGTTCAGGAACAGCAGGTGTACTTATTTCTCCTATTGCGGATGCTACACCGTTTCTTGCTACACTTGAAATTTATCTTGGCTTTTTTATTCTCGCAGGATTTCTCCTTGTGCCATCGCTCGTGATTGCACTTTGTTTATTTGCACTGGGTATTATCAGCAATACGTACCTTGCTGGTAATCTTGATTTTGTCGGACTTATTCTCGTACTCTTTTCTTTTGGAACATCAGCGCCAGGTGTTGATGATATGCTCGGTGTTCCTTTTTTCAATTGGTTCGGCTTGCCAAAAAAGTGGGGGATAGTTGGACTCCGTATGTTGCTCGGTACTGCATTTATGTTCCTTGCATTATATGAAAAATTACTCAACCCACATCTTTCTGAAATGGTTGTGCAAGCATTTAACTTAACCTCTATTGTCCCTGTTTCGTCTGCAATGTGGGTATTTTCCGCAGGAGTCATTGAATTTATAATCGGTCTGTGTCTCTTTGTTGGATTCCGTACACGAATTATGTCTGTTATTGCTTTCCTTGTAATATGTGTTACTTTTTTCTTTTTTAAAGAATCAGTTTACTCACACGTAACATTGTTTGGTGCGCTAAGTATTTTATTTGTAACTCGTGGTGAGGAAGCGCGCCCTGTTCCTGCTGGTAATGAAAAGCCTAAAAAACGCTCACCGGTACGAAAAATTGCCCGAAAACGCACAAAAGCATAATTTTGCATTTCTAACTTTTGTGTTATAATATCGGTCGTGGTGAAGTAGGGCAGGCATGCTCTATTTTCATTTACATCTTGGCCCTATCGTCTAACGGTTAGGACGGAGGC
>CAZRBQ010000039.1:2585-5830 GCA_964598385.1 uncultured Candidatus Saccharibacteria bacterium | reverse complement strand
CTTACTGTTAACCAGAAGGTGTTTTTGAGTACTGTTTGTTTTGGTGAGTAGTTCCCTAAAAAAAGAGTCTTGATTGGTTTGAGCATATTAGTGCGTGAAAATTATTTGTATTGTTTTGAGTAGTATACCGATATCTATAAATAATGATCGATTGTAAATGTAGTAGAGATCATATTCATACTTTTCTTTTGCATCAAGTGTTGTGCGTGCGTAGCGAAACATTATTTGTGCCCATCCAGTAAAACCTGGGGTAATTGTATGTCGGAGGAAGTAGTACGGTAAATCATTTTCAAGCGAAGATACAAATGTTGGGCGTTCTGGTCGAGGACCAACCAATGCTATGTCGCCACGAATAATATTTATCATTTGAGGGATTTCATCTATATGTAATTTTCGAATCAGTGTTCCTACACGGGTAACACGCGGATCATTTGAACTTGCCCACACTGCTCCATTTGTTTCTGCGCCCCCATCCGCGTTCATTACTTTCATGCTTCTAAACTTGTAAATGTAAAAGTTTTGTTTTCGTTTTCCAACACGGAGTTGCTTATAAAAAATTGGAGACCCATCTTCAAGTAAGATAGCAATACTTGTTATAAGGGTGATTGGAAATGTAATAAGAATGAGTATTGATGCACATACTATTTCTAGTAGTCTTCTAAAAATAAAATGAAGTGAATTTTCTTTGTATTCGAGAATTGAAAGCGCAAGAGTATCATCAACAAGTTCGAGTGGTATTTTATATAGAATTGTTTGATATGCATCACGAATATTTAATACACGTGTATGGGTTTGTGCAACCAAGACAAGGTCATCAGCAGAGAGATGTTGCTCGTAAACAAGAACCCCTCCATGAGGAAGCATTTGAAGTGCTTGCTGTACAGTTGTAAATGAACCAAGAACACTAAAACCAACATGGGGATGAAGAGCAAGTTCTTCAGTAAGTGTTTTCGCAAGTGGAGAATCGCCAACAATCGCAAGTGGTGTTTTGAATTTATTACTAAATATTCTAAAAAATAATATTCGCCATAAAAAGAAACCAATACCGAAAAATCCTACAAGGATAAACAAGTTTGTTTTTGGGCTTACTGATGTGGGAATAAGATAAAACAATAAAAAGCCACCAATAAGTGAGCTTAGAAGTCCAAGAATAATATTTCTAACTGTCTGTGTGCTTGGTCGAGCGTAGCGTGTGTCATAGAGGTTGAATATATAGAGAAGTAGTACTGTAAGAATAAAGTAAAAGAAGAGCGCAAGTTTGTGTGCTTCAAAAATGTTTTGTCGAATAGGGTAGCCAAAACGAAGAGAAAGCATGCCTACCGAGGCAAGCAAAAACATGCCCGTATCGCCAAGGAGGAGGAGGAGTTTGCGTGCATATGACATACCGCTAGTATACACAAGTTGACAGATCTTTCCAGTCTGGTAGAATAGCGTTCATAAGGCCAAAGACAACAGGCATCCCAGAGAAAAGGGAAGAAGACCTGTCGAGGTACATGACATAGTTTGTTGTGTGGCGTTTGTTATCGGCCTTGGGGTCGATTTTTATTTTAGCTATTGAAATACTATGGCAATCACACTTACAAAAAAGAAAGAGATATTAAGTAAATTAGAACAATCTCTTTCTGGGGCACAATCAATTGTGTTTGTGCACTTTAAAAAACTTCCTATGGCAGAAACAATTGCATTGCGAAAACAATTGCGCGATCAATCAGTTGGCTATGTGGTAGCAAAGAAAACGCTGATGAAGCGTGCACTTGAAGCAAAGGGTTTTTCAGGCGAAATGCCAGAATTAACCGGTGAAGTTGCGCTTGCGTATGGAGCAGATTTGCTTGCTCCTGCACGAGAAGTGTTTATGTTCCAAAAAACACATAAAGACAATATCGCAATTTTAGGCGGAGTGTTTGACGGAAAATTTCAAACGCAAGCAGAAATGCTTTCGATTGCAACAATTCCTCCACTCCAGGATCTTCGTGGTATGTTTGCAAATATTATCAATTCTCCGCTCGCTCGTTTTGCTGTCGTGCTTAATGAGTATGCGAAAACAAAGAATTAATAACTTAATTTTTAAGTAGTATTATGGAAAATCAAATTGAAATTCCGGCAAAATTCAAGGATATTGTCGAAAAAGTTGAAGGTATGTCAGTTATTGATCTTCATGAGCTCGTAAAGCTTCTTGAAGCAAAATGGGGAGTATCTGCAGCAGCAGTTGCTGCAGCACCAGCTGCAGGAGCAGCTGCGGGTGCAGCAGAAGAAAAAGACAGCTTTACAGTTGTCCTTGCTTCAGCTGGCGAACAGAAAATTGGTGTTATGAAGGTTGTGAAAGAAGTTCTTGGTCTTGGTCTTAAAGAGGCAAAAGATCTCGTAGATGCTGCACCTTCAACACTTAAAGATGGTATGAAGAAAGCAGAAGCTGAAGATCTTAAGAAAAAGATTGAAGAAGCAGGTGGAAAAGTTGAACTTAAGTAACGTATCTATTTTAAAAATAAAAACCCTCATATGTGAGGGTTTTTATTTTTTTGTTGCGATCTCTTGTAATAGGCGTAGAATAGAAAAATGAATATTTCCTTAGTAAAAAAGAGCCTCTTTTTACTGCTTCTCGCAGGTGGATTCTTTTTTATTGGTAGAATGACAAGCCCAGACAAGGCAACAGCTGTGCCTGTTCGATCAAAAGCAAATCCTTACCCTCTTGTTAGTCCGCTTTTAGCATACGAAACATCAGAAAGTGATTTTTTTGGTGAGTATAGTAGTTTAAAAAATACTCTTGAAAAATATGTTTCAGTGCATTCAAAAAAATCGACAAAAATTTCAATTTATTTTAGGGATCTTTCAAAAGGACAATGGATTGGTATAAACGAAAAGGAACAATACTATCCTGCAAGTTTATTGAAAGTATTAATACAAATTGCTTACTACAAACAAGCTGAGCATGAACCAGCGATACTCTCTAAAAAATTATCTTATACAAATGAGTTGCGAAAAAAACTTTCTGTAACTGATTTTGCAAGTAGTACCGTGCTTACTGTTGGGCGCTCATATTCAGTTGCTGAACTTATTGAAAAAATGATTGTAGATTCAGATAATGGTGCAAAAGATTTATTGTATAGTGCTATTGATTCGCAGACATTAACAGAATTTTATGCTGTGCTTGGTTTGTCGGGCGAAAAAGAAGGGCAACCATATACAATTTCACCCGAAACATATTCGTATTTTTTTCGAGTACTTTATAATGCAACATTCTTAAATGC
>CAZRBQ010000039.1:0-2575 GCA_964598385.1 uncultured Candidatus Saccharibacteria bacterium | reverse complement strand
AGAATATTCAAATAGAGCGCTTGAAACACTAACACACGCGACATTTAGTGACGGACTAGTGGCGGGTATTCCAAAGGATGTTAAGATTGCCCATAAATTTGGTGAACGAATTGAAAGAAACTCAAAAGGTGAACTTATTGTTGAGCTACATGATTGCGGTATTATCTATGCACCACAAACACCATACCTATTATGTGTTATGACGCACGGTGATTCACTTGAGACAAACGCAACAATAATTAAAGAAATAAGCTCGCTTGTGTACGACGAGGTAGTAGACTAACTACATTCCAAACACCTCTCCAAGAAGTTTGCTCCATGTATCATTGAGTGAGTTCACCACTAAAAAACAAGGTAAAAACACAATTGATATCACTATAAATAACAGTAATTTATACAATTTTTCCATAGAATAGTAGGGCTAGTATAAGCGCTGGCGCTCTCTCGTGCAAGGTGTTAGAATGGTGCATCATGATAGATATTTTAGGCAAACTTCTTGGCTCTCCTGCACGAGTAAAAATCATGCGCCTTTTTCTTTTAAATCGAGAACAAGGTTTTGAAAATAAAGATGTTGTTCGACGCTCAAAAGTATCAGTCGGCTCTGCTCGTAGGGAGCTTGCGCATTTGGCATCACTTGGTTTTATTAAGAAGAAAACTTTTTTAAAAGAAATTCCTGGTGACGCGAAGCGTAAGCCACAATCAAAGAAAGTGAATGGCTGGTTTCTTGATCCTACATTTCCATATTTATCACAGATGACCGAGCTATTAATTGATGCAGATTTTCTTCATAAAGAAGAGCTTGTTGCTCGGTTCAAGCCGGCAGGGAGAATAAAACTGCTCATCGTTGCTGGTGTTTTTATTAAAGAATCAAGCTCTCGAGTAGATCTACTTGTAGTAGGCGACAAACTCAAGCGCCCATATGTTGAAAACGCAATAAAAAATTTAGAAGCGGAAATAGGTAAAGAGCTTTCATACGCAATTTTTGAAACTCCTGATTTCATATATCGGCTCAGTATGTATGACAAACTTGTTAGAGACATACTTGACTTTCCTCACGAACGTTTAGTTGAATCAAAAGAGTTATCCACACGGCTTACCCAAAAATTATAGAGGTTGTTATAATTAGGGTAGCACTTTTGGATGGTCGAGCCTTACAAAAGGTAGAGTTTATAAGTAATATTTAGTTTAACTTTAAACGGTTAAACATAACCCGTAAAAAGCGGGAATAGAAATATGTTTATTAACACATGGGGCGAAGTTTTTACTACGTCTCTCCAGTCACTCTGGATGGGGTTCATTAGCTTTGCGCCGAACCTTATTATTGCAATTATTGTTTTCATTATTGGATGGATGGTTGGTTCACTCGTCGGTAAGGCTATTGCACAAGTAGTCAATGCGCTTAAAATTGATAAGCTTTTTGAAAGCGCTGGTGCAGGTGAAATCATGCAACGCATGGGAATGAAGCTCAGCGTGGGCGGTTTTCTTGGAGGTCTTGTTAAGTGGTTTATCATTGTTGTATTTTTGATGACATCACTTGAATTCCTTCGCCTTTCACAGGTAAATGATTTCCTTCGCGAAGTAGTGCTTGGATATCTACCAAATGTGATCATCGCAGCACTTATTCTTATCATTGCTTCAGTTGTTGCTGATGCAATGAAAAAGATTATTTCAGGAAGCGCAAAAGCAGCAAACGTACACCTTGCAAACTTGATGGGTTCAGTTGCGCGTTACGCGATTTGGATCTTTGCATTTATTATTGCATTGTCTGAACTTGGTATTGCAACTGCATTTATGCAAGTACTCTTTACTGGTTTGATTGCGATGCTTGCAATCGCAGGTGGTCTTGCTTTTGGTCTTGGCGGAAAAGATGCAGCAGCTCGTTTTATCGAACGCATGAAAAACGAAATGTCTTCACGCTAAAGAGAGAAAGTTTTTATCTAAAAAAACCGCCTTTGGCGGTTTTTTGATTTCTTGCTACTTCTACAGTACTAAAGCATACGGCAGATAGAGACAAGTACAATTGCAGTAACAAGTATAAGGTCGATTGCAAGGAGGACCTTGAGCGACAGCGGTAAATGTTCTGATTCTTCATGCGGACGAAGTACGTTGTTTCTTGTCATGTTTTATTTTAAAAATACTATATTTCTGTAAAATGTCAAGGAAAATAAGGTTATTTTAGTACCCTACCAAAGAACGTATTAGTGTGACTTTATAAAGAGTTGACAGCACTATATGGTTCGTATATACTAGCCTCACTGATGTTGAAGAATAACAAAAACCAACGTAGGCGGAACCAATAAAGCCATCTGGTTTTATTGCCGCCACAAAGGCGGTTTTTTTAGTCCACATCAGCTTTCTTTGACAAAGATATCCTGTCCAAAATATTTCTTTGTGCGACCAAGCACGAGGGTCTTTTATTTTGAGACAGTTATGTAGTTATCGCAGATTATCGACAGCGGTGTTGATGACTGCGACAAACAAGATATGTTTTCTCGGAGAGAGCATGTCTTGTATTCAAAGTTCCTAATAGGAACGTAAGAGCATATGGCGGATGCCTTGGCTCTTGATGGCGATG
>CAZRBQ010000038.1:2728-5897 GCA_964598385.1 uncultured Candidatus Saccharibacteria bacterium | reverse complement strand
GTTGCCACTACTCGATTTTGAGTCGAGCGCGTCTGCCATTCCGCCACTCCGGCATAAGTAGGTTAAGTATACAAAAATCGGGCACAAAATCAATTTTGTGTGAAATTAAAATATGCTAAACTATTGCCATGGCACAACTCTATTCAAACTCAATTTTCTTTATTGAAGTAGATAAAATTCATCCAAATCCATTTCAACCTCGTCGTGAATTCGAAGAAGCAAAGCTAAAAGATCTTGCGGATTCGATTCGACAATATGGAGTTTTACAACCGCTTGTTGTTTCTCGAGTTGAAAAAGAAAAGCCTGATGGAGGGCTTGTCACAGAATATGAACTCATTGCTGGGGAACGAAGATTGCGAGCTTCAAAACTTGCTGGGCTTCGTGAAGTGCCTGCAGTAGTGCGTGTTGGTGATGACTCAATGATGAAGCTTGAACTTGCGATTATTGAAAATCTTCAACGTGAAGATCTCAATGCTGTTGAGCGGGCGAGGGCATTTCAACGATTGGTTGATGAATTTAAATTTACCCACACACAAATTGGGCAAAAAGTTGGTAAAAGTAGAGAGTATGTTTCAAATACTTTGCGATTACTCACACTTCCAGATGAAATACTCAATGCACTTTCAGCAGGAAAATTAACAGAAGGACACACTCGTCCGCTCATGATGCTCGGTGATAGGCCAGAAGAACAAGCAACACTCTTTAAAGAAATTGTTGTAAAGAAAATTAGCGTTCGTGAGGCGGAGCGTATTGGGCGAAGAATTGCGACTGACAAGGTTCGCAAAAAGGAGTTATTACCAGATCCAGAAATTCTTGAACTTGAAGAAAAGTTACAAGAGAGTCTTGGTACACGTGTTCATATTGAACGAAAAGAAAATGGTGGTTATATTACCATTGACTTCTTTACACCAAACGATTTACATGCGATTTATGAACTTTTGAAATCAAATCAAGAAAAAGCTCCAAGTGCAATGATTGATAAATATCTTGAAACAAATACAACGCTTATGCCAGCAAAGAAAGATGAAATTAACGGTGTCCTTCCAGAGTCTGAATCAGAAATGATGGAATACGCTGATGATCGTTCAAAGGATGAGATTGCACAAGCAGAAGAAGATACAGATCTTTATAATATAAAAAATTTCTCACTGTAAAAAAACGCCCTTAGGGCGTTTTTTTACTTGAAGCGTTTCATTATAGTATCAAGAATACCTCCATGTTCATCGATATATTGTCGTATATGTTTTCGTGCAACGGTTGTTTTTGTAAAATCGAGCCATGAGGTAGAAGGATGTGCTTTTTTGCTCGTTATAATTTCCACAATATCATTCATTTTTAGTTTTGTGCTTAGCTTAACAGCTTTGCCGTTTACTTTTGCCTGTGCGGTTGTATTACCAATATCTGAATGAATTGCATAAGCAAAATCAATCGGTGAAGACTCTTCGGGAAGGTCAATTACATCTCCTTGTGGTGTAAAAACGAAGATTCGATCTTTGAAAAAATCTCGCTTGAGTATCTGGAAATATTTTTCAGGTGATGTTGCTTCTGTAAATTCAGAAAGTTTTGTTACATCATTTATCCAGCTAAACTCAGGGCGAGTATGAGCAACTTTTTTTTGTTCTTTGTAATGAAAGTGTGCAGCAACACCGTATTCAGCATGAGCATGCATTTGCGGTGTTCGGATTTGTATTTCAGCGATATAACCGTTACCAGTAAAAATTGTTGTGTGGAGTGATTGGTAGCCGTTTGGTTTTGGAAGGGCAATATAATCTTTTATTCTTGCGGGGAGCGGCTTCCACGAGCCATGAACAACACCAAGTGCATGATAGCAATCTTCAATACTAGGCACGATAACACGAAGCGCTACAATATCATAAATTTTTTCTATATCCATATCATAGCGTTGCAACTTTTTCCAAAGACTATACTTATGCTTCATGCGAGCTGAAATATCAACAAGTGGAATTTTTTCTTTTTTAAGAACCTCAATAAGTTGTGTTTTAACAACATTGAGTTGTTCAAGCATTCCGTCGATACGTTCTTTTAAAATGTCTTCTATCTTTTGATAGTCTTTTGGATATGCGAAACGAAACGCTGCATCTTCAATTTCACCTTTCAATTTGCCAATACCAAGTCTGTTTGCAAGTGGTGCATATACTTCAATCGCTTCAAATGCAATACGCTTTTGTTTTTCTGGGCGAATATGTTCAAGTGTTTCGAGATTGTGAAGTCGATCGGCAAGTTTAATCATAAGTACACGAAAGTCGTCAGCAAGTGCAACAAAAAATTTACGCAAACTTTCGACATGCCGCTCTCTTCCACGATATTTTACTTTTCCAAGTTTCGTAACTCCATTTACTAAAAAAACTATTTCTTTACCAAAGTGTTTTTCAAGTATTTCTTCTGTTATACCAGTATCTTCGATAACATCGTGGAGTAGTCCTGCAGCAATAGTAACAGGGTCCATACCATATCGGGCGAGATTTTTTGCTGTTGCGACAAGATGATTGAAATAGGGTTCACCTGATGCACGAAGTTGGTTTCTATGTGCATCAAATGCAAATCGATATGCATGAACTATGAGTTCTTGTTCTTTGTGCGGAAGTGCAGTGTCCATGAGGGTGATAATTTCGCTGACACCTTTTTCCACCTCTGTATCACTTATAGTTTGATGCGCTGAGTCCATAAATTGATTGTAGGGAAGTATCTATAAAAATACAAGGAAAGTAGACAAAAAGGAAATTTATAAGTAAACAACAATCTATTGACAAAATATATATCTAATATATAATACTAAGAAATTCATTTCATAATGGCAAACAAAAAAATCAGAAAAAAGAAAGGGGTGTCGAAAAAAGCAACCCTTCGTGGAAACAAGAAGATCCTTGCTGATGCTATTCATGCATCGACACTGGCACAAGGGGAAGTGGCTACAAAGACCGGAATTCGCCCTTACCGTTTGAGCTTGCTCAAACACGGCTTTGTAGAAATGTCCGATGAGGAGGCCGATATGCTCCGTAAGGTTCTGCGTCTTCAGAAAAATAAGCTGGAAGCGTTTCGGAGGAGCGTTTCCCGTAGTAAAAGCAGAGCGAAAAAATCTGTCACAAAAGGCAGAATGAAGAAAACCGATATTGAGCAAATTGTTCGAAAAGTGCTCCGAGGACTCACT
>CAZRBQ010000038.1:0-2628 GCA_964598385.1 uncultured Candidatus Saccharibacteria bacterium | reverse complement strand
AATGAAGAAAACCGATATTGAGCAAATTGTTCGAAAAGTGCTCCGAGGACTCACTTTTCGAGTAATGCTTCGTTTACGGTAAAGTACTCCCTCAATAACACCTGTTGCAAGCAGGTGTTATTTATTTTTGAGTTTATCTGGACGATGATTTGGACACTTTGTATTTGAGCAACGTTCTGGGATCGTTTTTGTGCCTTCCATCATAAGTGATCCACACATATCACAGAGTCGTCCAGTAGGTTTTGCTTTAATTGCGTTCTTGCAATCAGGATAGTTTGAGCATGAGTAGAATGTTCCAAATCGTCCACGTCGTTCCATCATTTCTCCTTTCTTGCAAACAGGACATTGTACGCCAGTCATTTTGCGTTTCTTTTCCTCTTCATCTTCTTTTATGAATTTACACTTTGGGTATCGTGAACATGAAATAAAGCTCCCGTATTTACCTTCACGAATTACAAGTTTACCGCCATGTTTCTCGCCACATTCGGGGCATGGTTCACCAATTTCTTTTGGACCTTCCATTATTTTTCCGTCAATTGTTCGAGCTCCTGCACAATCAGGGTAGCGAGAGCATGAAAGAAACTTGCCACTTCTTCCAAGTTTAATAATCATTGATGCACCGCATGTTGGGCACGGAAATTCTTTTGGTCCTTCGCCGAGTGTTGTGATTTTATCAATTTTATCTTTTGCTTTAATTTCTTTTGAAAACGGTCCGTAAAAGTCTTTGAGGGTTTTCACGTACTCGCGTTTTCCCTCAGCAATTTCATCAAGTTCATCTTCCATTTCTGCAGTAAAAGTATCTGAAATATATTGGGAAAAATTTTGTTCGAGAAATGTTGATACGACATCGCCAGTATCTGTAGGGATAAGCGTGCGTCCTTCTTTTGTAACGTAGCCCCGTTCTTCGATTGTTCGCATGATTGATGCAAATGTTGATGGTCGGCCAATACCCCTTGCCTCAAGTTCTTTGACTAATCCTGCCTCGGTATATCGTCCTGGTGGTTGAGTATATTTTTCTTCACTTGTTAGTTCTATTAGCGTGAGCGTTTCGCCTTCTTTAACGAGTGGAAGCTCAACATCCTCACCACGTGCTTGAGTATCTACTGCGAGCCATCCTGGAAAAAGTACACGTGATCCATTTGCAGAAAATGCAGGTATTGCATCGTGTCCCTCAACCTTTGCAAGTATTTTTGTCTTTAATAATTTTGCATCAGACATTTGCGAAGATATTGCACGTTCCCAAATGAGTCTATATAGTTTTTTTTGTTCTTCGGTTGCACCAGCGTTAAGCGAATCAATATGTGTTGGTCGAATTGCTTCGTGCGCCTCCTGAGCATTTTTTGATTTTGTTTTATAGCTATTTGCTTGTGCAAATTCTTTACCATATTTTTTTTCAACAAGTGAAAGGATTTGCGCCTGAGCTTGTTTTGAAAGAGAAGTGCTATCAGTACGCATGTAGGTTATATGGCCAGCTTCATAGAGTTTTTGTGCAACTTGCATAGTACGAGATGGCGAAAAACCCAGTCGAGAGCTTGCTGTTTGTTGTAACGTTGATGTCGTAAAAGGCGCTCTTGCGGAACGTTTTTGCTCGCTCTCTTTTACTTCTGATACTAGCCACGCACCTTTTTTCCCAGTTGAAAGAATTGTATCTACTAGTGTGTGATCCCGTGGTTCTTCTGTGCATTCAAGGGTAAGACGCTCTCCCTTTTTTGTTTCAAAGAGACCTTGCAGTGTAAAGTATTGTTCAGGGATGAATGCTCGTATCTCACGCTCACGCTCCATAATAATACGTAGTGCTGGAGACTGTACGCGCCCAGCAGAAAGTCCATAACGAACTTTTTTCCAAATGAGTCCAGAGAGATCATAGCCAACAAGACGATCGAGCACTCGTCGGGCCTCTTGAGCCTTCACAAGTTTTTCATCAATATCTCGAGGATCTTTGAGTGCTTCGGTGACAGCTTCTTTAGTAATTTCATGAAAAGTTACACGTTTGATCGGTGCTTTAATTTTCTTATCTTCTTTAAGTATAGTTTTTAAATGCCAAGAAATAGCTTCACCTTCTCGATCTGGGTCAGTTGCGAGAATAATTTCTTTTGCTTTTTCACCGAGCTCGCGGAGCTCTGCAACAACTTTTTCTTTTCCTTTTGAAATTTCGTAGTGGGGAACAAATCCTGCAGAAATATCGATTGCTTTTTTGTTTGATTTTGGTAGGTCGCGGATGTGTCCAACTGACGCTCGAACAAGAAAACCGTCTGCTTTTTTGGCGGTTTCTCCTGCAAGATATTTTTCGATTGTTTTTGCTTTTGAGGGCGACTCAACAATAAGTAGCTTCATAATTTTATTCTTGTAGTATTACATATACATATCGTATCGCATAATTATTACTACACAGTATTCTTTTTTGCAAATAAAACGCACGCTTCGCGAGCGTGCTTCGGACATCATACATTGTACGTATTCATGAATGTTTGGATGTCATTTGCGTGTTTTTTCATGCATCGGGATGATTCACAATACCGAACAAGGATCGGACGAGCGAGGAAAAGAAGTTTTCTTCGAATCTTGAGTGAGCGCTTTTCATCTGCAACCTCTTTATAGTTGATCAGAGATTTTTTGATGATGATTTTA
>CAZRBQ010000037.1:0-6132 GCA_964598385.1 uncultured Candidatus Saccharibacteria bacterium | reverse complement strand
ACGTCCGATTCCTGTTACATATGCAAAACAGGTTCGTGGAAATAAGCTGTATGGAGGAACTTCTACTTATATTCCACTCCGTATTACTCAGGCAGGAGTTATTCCTATTATTTTTGCACTCTCGATTCTTCTTTTTCCACAATTAATTGGAAATTTAATTAGCAACTCAACACATCTTTGGGTGGCAAATCTTGGAAGAACTCTTTCGCAATTTAATAATACCTCAGTAACATACGGTATCTTATACTTCTTACTTGTTTTTGTTTTCACCTATTTTTATACAGCAGTTACCTTTGATCCACAGTCACTTTCAACCAATCTACAAAAAAATGGTGCTTTTATCCCTGGTATTCGTCCTGGCCAACCAACTGCAGAATATATAAGTAAGGTATTAAATAGAATTACGCTTATTGGCGCACTTTTCCTTGGCATGATTGCCGTGTTGCCACTTATTGCACGTGCACTTTCTGGAATTACTTCTATTGCTCTTGGGGGGACAGCAATGCTTATCGTTGTATCGGTTGTTATTGATATCATCAAAAAAATTGAAGCACAGCTATCAATGCGTGAATACTAGTCAGACATCGGCCTACGGGTCGATTTTTGATATACTTCTTTCATGGACACACATACGTTTATAATCATTGGAAGATCGGGGTGTGGAAAAGGAACCCAGGCGAAGTTACTTATTGATTTTCTTTCAGAAAAAAATCCCACGATCCCGTTAAAATATCTTGAAAGTGGTGACAAGTTTCGTTCATTTCTTAAGGAGCAAGGTTATACACAAGAGCTATCTCGGGCCATTATGCATGAGGGGCGATTGCAACCATCATTTCTTGCTGTTCATATTTGGTCACACATTCTTATAGAATCAATGGAGGGGAATGAACATTTGATTTTAGATGGAACTCCACGAACACTTCCTGAAGCAATGGTTCTTGATAGCGCAATGGAATTTTATAGCAGAACAAAGCCAACAGTGCTTTACCTTGATGTGTCGCGGGAGTGGTCTCGGGCAAGACTTTCAGAACGTAAGCGCGCAGACGATGTTTCTAGTGCTGAGGTTGAAAAAAGACTTGGCTGGTTTGATACAGAAGTGATGCCAGCACTTACATATTTAAAAAATCATCCGCTTTATACATTTCTAACAATAAACGGGGAACAGTCGATCGAAGACGTACATAAGGAAATACTTATAAAATCAGGTTTACAGTAAATGGCTATTACGATAAAAACACAACAAGAAATAGAACAATTGCGAGAAGGGGGTCGTCGTCTCGCTGAGATACTAGAAAAGGTGGCTCAAAAAGTTGCTCCTGGTGTTTCAACCTATGAACTTGATCAATACGCACGCTCACTTATTGAAGCATATGGTGATACGGCATCATTTTTAAACTATCAACCAGATGGTGCTGAGTATCCATATCCAGCAGCATTATGTACTTCTGTAAATAATGAAGTAGTACACGGCATTCCAAAGAAAAATTGCGTACTAAAAGAGGGGGATATTATTTCAATCGATCTTGGAATTCGTCATAATGGTCTTTTTACTGATCATGCGCGTACTATTCCCGTGGGTAAAGTAAGTAAAGAAGTTAGTGAACTTCTTTCAGTTGCAGAAACTGCTCTACTCGAAGGTGTAGCCGCAGTACGTCCTGGTGCTAGGGTTGGTGATATCGGCTATGCAATTTCGTCATACATAAAAAAATTTGGTGATGGTGTAAGTAAGTATGGTATTGTAGATGTTCTTTCTGGGCATGGTGTTGGATATGAAGTGCACGAAGAGCCATTTATTCCAAATTTTGGTAGGAAGGGGACAGGGGCACTTCTTAAGCCTGGGATGGTTTTAGCTATTGAGCCAATGGTAAATTTAGGAACTAAAAATGTTGTACTCCTTAATGATGGTTATACATATAAGACTGAAGACGGTTCAAAAAGTGCTCATTTTGAGCATACGATAGTGGTTACAGATAATGGGGCAGAAATTATTACAATTGCATCTTAGACGCAATAGTGCTCTAATTAACTCATGAAATACGAAGGAAAACCAAATGAAAAACCCGAACAGAAACTTGTAACACCAGACAAATCGCTCTCTGAAATGCTTGCTGCTTCGGTAAAAATGAGTCTTGAAGAAACAGAGGCGCTTGTTGACCGAGCATATGCTGAAAAAGATATAATTAATAAAATTAACATGATGCTTGATGCTTCAAAGGCTTTTCTTGCTCATAAAGAATCAAAAAAAGCGCTTGAGCTGATTCGGCAAGCTGAGGAGCTTTATGAAAAACACAAGGTTGGCATTGACTCTAATACCGATAGAATAATCGGAAATATTGGTGAAACACAGTCCAGAAATCGAAAAAATAGTGAAAGTACTTCACCTGATCAATTACGAAATAATGCACTTTCTCGAAAACTCAGAATTGAACCTGGCGAAAAGATTTCTCCTGAAGAACTGTTAGAACAATAAAAACACCGCAGTAATGCGGTGTTTAATTATGATGCTTTTTGAAGGGAATCGCGGTCATTGTAGAGCGGATTATTCTTAAGCTCAAGTAAGGCTTCATCTTTTGAAGTAATTTGGGCTTGATAGACACCCCACTGTTTTTCAAATTTTGCAATTAAGCGATGATAGAGTGCTTCATTTGGGAGGGATCCTCCTAAAAAGAACATTGTTTCTTGTGAACGGAGTTCTTGCAAGACACGTTCTTTATTTCCGATGAGAAATGAATCGTCTTCTATTGTTAAATGTTCCATGGCGTTAGTATACACGGAATTAAGGTAAAAGCTACCTTTTTGCATGATATACTATCACAGTATATGGAACATTTTAGTCCAAACGAGCTACCAAAATTTTCTTCACCTGAGGAAGAAATAGCATTTTTGCGTGAACATATTGCTCGACGAGAGAATGAATTATCGCAAAATGTTATAGAAAAAACCAGAGAGCAAATCGCATACGAAACTCTTAAGCACTATCAATCAACCCCAAAAGAAAAAGTACTTACTGAAGAATTTGCGTTAAGTAAAAAAGAAAACGAAGCAATTACATTACGTCTTTCACCTGAGCGCCATGATGCGACAATGGAAGAGCTTTTTAGTATTTTACTTGAAAAGGGTGTAAGAAATGCATTATCAGTTGTTGAAAAATTGGGTAATCCGCATATTGACGATGACTTCCATCGATTTTTAGTGCAATATTTACTTTCTGTAAAAACTATGCCAGATTTAAAACCTCAAACACCTCTTGCGCGCGCACTTGGTATGCGATTGTTTGAGATAACTCTTCCAAGTAAAAGTATAGATGACGGTAGAAGTTTTAAAGACCTTATTTCTGCAATGGAGCAATTTTATGCTGGCATGCAATCTGTAGCAGAATCAACTCAAAATAAAGAAAAGATACATTATACTCTCGAAATTGCTCTTTCAAATACAAGCAGTCAGGTAGTGTTTTATGCTGGAATCCCTAGTGATAAAAGTAGTCTATTTGAAAAACAGCTCACAAGTCTTTATCCTGAAGTTAAAATCAGAGAAGTTGTTGATGATTATAATATTTTTACTGATGAGGGTAAGTCAGCAGGCGCTTACGCAACGCTTGCAGAAAAATCACTTTTTCCAATTCGAATGTATGATGCGTTCGATCATGATCCTATAAATGCGATATTAAATTCATTCTCTAAACTAAAAGACTCGGGAGAGGGTGCTGCGATTCAGTTTATAATAGTGCCGTCGGGGGATGGCCATATAAAGCGTTTTTCGAACATACTACAAGATCTTCGAAAGGGCAAAAGTTTAAAAGAAGCAGAAGGTGTGTCGCTTGCCGAGGATCTTACAAAAGGGTTTAGTGAGATGTTTTTTGGAAACAAAAAGGAGCATGAGAATGAACAAAAAAAGTTGATTGACGAGGAAGTTCCTGCTCGAATTGCAGAGAAGATAAAAGCTACTATAGTATCTGTTGGTATTCGAGTAATAGCTTCTGCGGAAACAAAGGAAAGGGCAGATCAGATTCTTGATGAAATAAAATCAACGTTCAATCAATTTGAAAATCCTGGAAGTAATCGTATTGAATTTGTAAAACTTACTGAACGAGGATTACCAAACTTTTTACATAACTTTTCATATCGATTGGTTGGGGATGAAGAATTGCTTGCACTAAATCTAAAAGAGCTTACTACGGTCTTTCATCTTCCGTTTGGTATTAGTAGTGCTCCACAATTAAAAGAAGCACGTGCTGGTGCAGCTCCAGCACCTCTTGAGCTTTCTCGACAAGGAGTATTGCTTGGTATCAATACGTTTCGTGGTGTGCGTACTGATGTGCGCTTTGCGAAAGAAGATCGAGTGCGCCATTTTTATGTTATTGGTCAAACAGGAACTGGTAAGACGACAATACTTAAAAATATGATTGTTCAAGACATTAAAAATGGTGATGGTGTGTGCTTTATTGATCCACACGGAACAGATATTCAAGATATCCTTGCGCAAATACCACCAGAGCGAATTGATGATGTTATTTATTTTGACCCAGCCTACACACCACGACCAATGGGATTAAATATGCTTGAATATGACACTCGCTTTCCAGAACAGAAAACTATGGTTGTTGATGAAATGCTTTCAATTTTCAATAAGTTGTTTGATATGAAAACAGCGGGTGGCCCAATGTTCGAGCAGTATTTTAGAAATGCTACTGCGCTTGTTATCGACGATCCTGAAACAGGCTCAACATTACTTGAAATTTCACGTGTACTTGCAGATAAAACTTTCAGAGACATGAAGCTTTCTCGATGCAAAAATCCTATTGTGGTTCAATTTTGGAAGGAGGTTGCAGAAAAAGCAGGTGGGGAAGCATCGCTCGCAAACATTGTGCCGTATATTACAAGTAAATTTGATATTTTTCTCTCAAATGAAATTATGCGTCCAATTATTGGACAGCAGAAATCAGTTTTGAACTTTAGAGAAATTATGGATCAAAAGAAAATTCTTTTGGTTAATTTATCGAAAGGCAGGCTAGGTGAAATTAACGCAAATTTACTTGGTTTAATTATTGTAGGAAAAATACTTATGGCTGCACTTTCACGCGTTGATATGTTTGGACAAACAATGAATGATTTTTATTTGTATATTGATGAATTTCAAAATGTAACGACGAATTCAATTACGCAAATTCTTTCTGAAGCTCGAAAGTATAGACTTTCGTTGAATATAGCACACCAATATATTTCACAGATTGATGAGTCAATAAAAAATGCAGTTTTTGGTAACGTGGGCTCGATGGCGGTTTTCCGAGTTGATGCTGATGATGCAAAGTATCTTGAAAGTCGCTTTGCTCCAACTATTACTGCTGACGATATAATTAAACTAGAGAACCGAAATGCGTATTTACGATTATTAGTGAATGGACAACCTGTTAAACCATTCAATATTGAAACATTACCACCTGAAAAAGGTAATCCTGAAATCGTGGCAAAGCTCAAGGAGCTCTCATATATGCGCTACGGCAAACAACGAGAAGAAATTGACGCAGAGATAATGTCAAAGTATATACGCGAGTAGCACTTTTGATTTTCGAAAGTTTTTGCTATAGTTCGTGTGTTTATTATATAATTAACTAAAACTATGCAAGCAAAAGAAAGAACATTGGTGCTTATTAAGCCAGATGCGGTTGCACGAGGTCTTATCGGAGAAATTATTTCACGATTTGAACGAGTCGGATTAAAAATTGTCGGAATGAAAATGATCGCTCCAAATGATGAACATTATTATCATCATTACGAAACGATTGGCAAAGTGGCAACACGTCGAGGAAAAGAGGTGTTTGATGTTAACCTCGCCTTCATGAAAGAGGGGCCAGTAGTAGCACTTGTACTTGAAGGGATTGAGGCTGTCTCGCTTGTGAGGAAAATGGTAGGTTCAACTGAGCCAAAAGCAGCACTTCCAGGAACAATACGTGGAGATTACTCACATATTAGTTATGGACACGCTGATAATGAGAAAATCGGTATTCCAAATGTTGTACATGCTTCAGGAGATAGTGAAGATGCTCGACAAGAGGTTCCACATTGGTTTAGTGAGTCAGAATTAGTTGAATATGAATCTCGACATGAGCACTTTACTCAGCCGAAAAAACGTAAA
>CAZRBQ010000036.1:0-6416 GCA_964598385.1 uncultured Candidatus Saccharibacteria bacterium | reverse complement strand
GTGCCCTCGACACGAATCGAACGTATATCTACTCCTTAGGACGGAGCTGTTCTATCCATTGAACTACGAGGGCATACGTAAAAAGCACCCTAGGGTGCTTTTTACATACTACTTGTTTACAGTAAAAAAGTTAAGCGGTTATCCCTAGCATTTCTGCAACTTTTGCCTGACTAAAACCAACCATGAGTATATCGTCAATTGCAATAACAGGAACACCGAGCTGTCCGGTCATCTGTATCATTTCAGTGCGACGTGCCTGATCTTCAGCAACATTATACTCTTCATATTGAACATTATGTTCCTTAAAAAAAGCCTTTGCCATTTGGCAAAAATGACAACTTGGGGTGGTGTATATTGCGACGTGTTTCATAGATTTATTGATTAAGAATAATCCCTTACCCTTTCAGTATACCACAGGTGTCAAGCAACATTTTTGCTAACTCCTGACTGGCGGATTCCATTTATGCAGTGGTTTAAAATCAGCTCCAAATATTCCCGCATCAATAGTTGCAGTAAGTACAGCTCGCATACACTGATAATCTGAAAAAATATCATGCGAGCCTGCAAGCCATGCAACATCTCCTTCATCTTCAGTATCAATAGCTTCCATTATTTCCTCAACGTTTTCCCATTCTACATAATCAATTTCTCCTTTTTGGAGTTGTAGGGTTGTGATGTCGCCTTGGAATACCGTAAGATAATCTCGCATCCAAACTCGAGAGGCTTCTTTACGGCTCGTACGCCATGGAATAAGTTGGAATGGATTAACTTTCAATCCAATTTCTTCTTCAAGTTCTTTGAGTGCTGAAATTTTAAAAGATTCATCTTTTGTAACATGGCCTCCAAAATGAGTTGACCAAGCTCCTGGAAATCGCTCCTTTTCTATTGAACGCTGATGACACAGAATTTGCCCTTCAGTATTTAATACAAAAATATTTGTCGTACGACACCATAATTTATTTGTAATAACTTCCTTCCGCGGTAGGTGTTCACCAGTTGGCTCACCTGTTTCTGGATCAACTACCTGCAACATCTCTTCATGACTCATACTTATTTCTCAATTAAAAATAAAACAAACACTCGTCGAGTGATTTGTGGAAATTCATAATACCAAATAAATTTCAAAAAGTATATTCGTAAATTGGTGCGGGATAGGGGAATCGAACCCCTGCCCAATGCTTGGGAAGCACTAGTTCTACCACTAAACTAATCCCGCATAATGCTATTGTATACCGAACCATTCCTTTAAAAATTGTTTGAAGCCTGATGAATACTGTTGTTCCTCTATATATTGTTCATTTGCTTTTCTTGAAGAAGCACTATTTTGATCGGGTATAACAACGATCGATTCCCCTTCCTTTACTACACGAAACTTATCTCGAATTGCTTGTTCGATACCTCGTTCAGTTGAAAGTGACTCAATATCAGTGCGTAAACTTTCCGCCTTTACTTGTAAAGCTTGCGCTTCATTCATTACAGTATTTTTTTCTTTAGTCACTATTCTGTCTTTTTGATATAACTCAAAAACCTTAACCGAAAAAATAATGAAAAGCAAGAAAAATACAACCAAAAATGGCCGCGAGTAAATTATCATTTGTAACCGTGTTTTGTATTGGCCCTGCTTCATACCTTCGACAATATATCTACTGCCTGCTATACTACAATTACTCTTAAAAGTAATTGTAGTATACCCTGTATGATATTTAATCCAAAACACCGAAAAAAGATAGGAATAATTTGGTCAGTTATATGCGTTTTCATCATTATTATGATGATTTTGCTCTATTTCCCAAGTCTTTTTAGCTAATCATTCTTATTTCCTCGCATCATTTTGAGGAATACTTCATGAGGAATATTAACCTTACCACGGCCACGCTCTTTAAGTTTGGCCTTTCCTCTTTTTTGCTTCTCTAGTAGTTTTTTCTTACGACTTACGTCGCCTCCTCCAACAACTTTACTGCCATGCATCATGACATCTTTTCGATATGCCTTAACGGTTCGTGATGCTAATATTCGCCCGTTTGCAAACCCCTGAATTTTTGTTTCAAATTGCTGTCGAGGAAGAATTTCATGAAGCTTTTCAACAGTAGCCTCTGCTTCATCAAATGCACGACGTTTTGAAATAACACGAGTAAAAGCATGAATAGGCTCGTCAGCAACAAGCACGTCGAGTCGGGTCACATCAGCATTTCGCATTTCACCAAGCTCGTATGAAATTGATGCATAGCCCGAAGAAACACTTTTTAATTCGTCAAAAAAATTTCGCATCATTTCGCGTAACGGCATTTTTACTGTTAAAGCAGTTCTATTACCACTAAAATTTTCTGTATCACCAAGCTCTGCTTCGTGTTCAAACAAAAGTGGCATAAGCCCACTCAAGTACTGCTCTGGGACAATAATTTTTATCGTTGCCCAAGGCTCAATTACTTCTGCAACCTCACCATCATTTGGAAATAAATGTGGCGAATAAATCATTTCCTCTATTCCGTTTCGATATTTTACTTTATAAGTAATCGAGGGCATTGTTACAATAAGCTCAAGATCAAACTCTCGACGTAGACGCTCTGTAATGATTTCAAGATGAAGCATTCCAAGAAATCCCGCACGGAAACCTCGCCCAAGTGCACCGGAGGTTTCTTCTTCATATGAAAATGCTGAGTCTGAAAGTTGTAACTTACCAAGAGCAAGTTTTAACTCAGGGAAATCATCTTGGCTTTCTGGATATATTGAGGCCCATACAACTGGTCGAGGCTTCATATACCCCGAAAGGGCTGGGAGGCCATATTTTTCTCGAACAATTGTATCACCAACAGAAGCGATACCCGGTTTTTTAATACCAGTAACAATATAGCCAATTTCCCCAGCAACAATTTTTTGCTGAGGTGTTTCTTCGGGGGTAAATGTACCCACCTCAAGTGCTATGAATTTCTCGCCTGCAATTGAAAATACTAAACCATCATGACGTTTTACTTCACCATCAAATACTCGAACATACACAATAACTCCTTGATGATTTGAATATTTAAAATCAAAAACAAGACCTCGAAAATTTTCCCCTTCAAATTCTGTTGTTGGAGGAGGAATACGATGAACTACTTCTGCGAGTAACTCCTGAACTCCCGATCCGGTTTTACCAGAAACTTCCAACACTGTATCTGGATCTACATGTAGTAATGCAGCAATTTCTAATTTTGTTTCGAGTGTTCGCGCAAGCGGAGAATCAACCTTCGAAACAGCAGGAATTATGGTAAGTCCTTGTGCTTGTGCCATTTCTAAAACAGTAAGTGTCTGAGCCTGAACCCCTTGTGTCGCGTCAACAAGTAAAATAGAACCTTCAACAGCTTTTAGCGCACGCGAAACCTCATAAGAAAAATCAATATGCCCAGGTGTATCAATAAGGTTAAGCGTATAAGAAACACCACCAACAGAATATTCCATACGCACTGGTTGCATTTTGATCGTGATCCCACGTTCACGCTCGAGCTCCATGTTATCAAGAACCTGGTCTTTCATTTTCCTCTTTTCAATTGTGTGCGTAACCTCAAGCATTCTGTCTGCTAATGTTGACTTGCCGTGGTCAATATGAGCGATAATGCTGAAATTACGTATAGTATCTAATTTCATACTGTGTGTTCGTATAGTACCAGAAAATAATATTTAGGCTAATTCTTCGGGCCCTGGTGTTACGCTCGCCGTACCCCAAAGTTTATGTCGTAATGTTGCAAGTACTGTCTTAATTTCAGGATTACCAAGACGTAATAGTACAAAGGTACAAACGAGTATCCCTACAACACCAGCGATAAATCCTTGGCCAAATACTCCCCAAAACGTAGAAAGTCCAAAAATTGGACCAAGTAATGCTAGTGTACCGTATGCAGAAATACCAAGCGCAAACGCCCCCACAAGACTCTGGAAAAATACACCTTGCAACTGTGCTCTCTTACCTCGCAAAAAATCTCTTCGGTATAGATACCAAAATGCAAAAAAATTAATAAGCGATCCTATCGTATATGCGAGTGGCAACATCAATATTGTTGATTGAGCTGTCTTATCGACACGTAATAGCGACTCGATGAAATAACGCATATTTGGAGAAAAAACATAAAGTTTTACAAGAATAAATGAAAGGGTAATAGTAAAAACAGACGCAATCAAATTTACAATAAGCGGACGACGGGTTTTACCTGCCGCATAATATGCACGCACAAAAAGTAACACTAACCCTTGCGTTACAATCGAAACTGCAAACAATGCGAGCGCTGCTGCGGTCAACCGTGTATCAGACCAAGAAAAACGTCCACTTCCTAAAATAACACGAACGATTTGTGCTCGAATAACAATAAAAAACACTGTAAGGGGTAATGACCAAAAAATTATTTGTCGAGCTGTACTAATAGTATGGCCAATAAACCGATCTACATTTCCCCTCGCAAACGCTTGTGCTAATACCGGAAAAGCCGCAATTGAATATGACACGCCAATAATATTTAATGGTACAGTTTCAAGATTATATGCAAAGGTAAAAATTGAAATTGATCCTTCATCAACCATTGATGCAAGTGCAACAATCGCTATAAGCGTCAGTGATCCTAGAGAGAGTGTAATCGTACGCGGTAATGATACACTTGTAACTTCTCGGATCATTGTCCAATCAATCCTACGCACGAGCTTCGGTGAAAATCCATGTTTTATTATTACAGGAATTTGAATCGCAAAATGCAAAAACGCACCAATGACCACTCCTAGTGCAAGTCCATAAATACCAAATACTGGCAAAAGAAATACGACACCAATAATAATTCCGATATTGTAAAAAACTGGCGAAAGCGCATAAACAAAAAAGTTTTTATAGTATTGCGTAATTGTTCCAAAAACATTCGAAATCCCTATAAATAATGGAGAGAGGAGCATAATACGTGACATTCGTACTAACTCTAAAAGCTGTACATCAGAAAATCCTGGTGCAATCATCGGTGCAAAAACCGGCATGAGTAATGCAACGATACCTGACAAAATTATTATCGTTGCAAAAAATACTGTAAACACCTGATTCATAAACACTTGGGCACTTTTTTTATTTTCTGTATGGTCGCCACCATTCTCCATTCTCTTAATTAGAAACGGAATGAGAACGGTAATCGAAACAAGCGATCCTATTGAAACATACAAAAAATCTGGAATCCGAAAAGCTGCATAGTAGACATCAAGATTTGCTGATGGTCCTAAAAAATGCGCCAAAGATCGATCGCGAACAAGTGCGAGTACCTGTGACAAAAGCGTAAAGAAGCCGAGCAATAATGCAGCTTCATGTACTGTACCTGTTTCTCTATTAAGTAACGAGAGGATACGCTTCACCATAAATTAAAGAACAATGCTAATTAATTTCTGAGGAACATACACAATTTTCTTTGGTATGGAATCTTTGATATATGTTTTTACTTTTTCATCAGCAAGCACTTTTTCACGAATTTCATCTTCTGTTATTGCACGATCAAAAATCATTTCAGCGCGGACTTTTCCATTTATTTGTACTGCAATCGTCATCGTAGTTTCTAGAATCGCTTTCGGATCATACTCCGGCCAAGATTCGAGATGAATAGAATCTGTCTCACCGATCTCATGCCAAAGTTCTTCGGTAATATGTGGCGCAAATGGTGCAAGCAATTTGAGAAGGATACTATATGATTGTTTTGAAACTCCAGTCTTTTCCCATTCATTACAAAGAGACATCATTTTTGCAATCGCTGTATTAAACTTAAACTCTTCAATATCCTCACCAACACCTTTAATAGTTTTATGAATCAAGGTAGGTTGCCCATCAGCATCACAGACACTATTTTTCAAACGCCACACACGTTCAAGAAAACGTCGTACTCCGACAACCCCATTTGGATCCCAGGGGTAGTTAACAGTAACTCCGTATGGCCCCATGAAGGCAAGGTACATTCGTACAGTATCTGCACCAAGACGATCTACTATCTCATCAGGATTAATCACATTACCTTTAGATTTACTCATTTTATTTCCATCAGGCCCAAGAATAAGTCCGCGATTACGACGCATAGTATATGCCTCTGTATGATCAATGAGACCAACCGAATGAAGTGCTTTTACCCAAAACCTTGAATATAAAAGATGCATCGTTGTATGCTCTGCGCCACCCATATATAGATCTATTGGCATCCATTGCTTTATATTTTCTTCAGAACAAAATGAATCATTATTTTTTGGTCCGGGCTCCGCACTAACCATTCATTGCAGGACTCTACGACTTTTTCGCAATAGCTTCCTAGTTTCTCCTCGCTAAAGTTGGATTTTTGGATTGAGTTTAGGAACTCAATAAATCCATTTCCAACTAACACACGTGGGTATTTTGCGAATTTACATTCTAGCTGATAGGCAATGTTGAGTGCCGG
>CAZRBQ010000035.1:0-6506 GCA_964598385.1 uncultured Candidatus Saccharibacteria bacterium | reverse complement strand
ACATAAAGTTCTCGTTTTGCAACCTCTTTATTTTTTTTCTCAATACTTCCTTCAAGTGATTCAGGAAGGGTAAACGCCATACGTTTACTTGCCATCAACACACTTTCGTTCATATGAGCAATCCAAACACTTTCATACTCAAGACCTTTTGAAGCGTGTAGCGTCATAACAGAAATACCCTTGCCATTACCGAAAGATGCAGTCGTAAGCGTGTGATTATATTCTTCAAGTCGGTTTAGATACTGTAAAAAACCTGTAAGTGTTTCTTTTCTGTTTCTTTCAAGTCGCTCAGTAACCAAATGAATGAAGGTGCGTACTACTTCTACTCTCCTAACAAGCGCTTCGTGTCCATCAGCTGTTACAACAAGCAATTCATTTCCAACCTTGTGTACTGTTTCAAGAAGTGAATGTGTTTGATGATAAGTAATCCAACTAGCAATTTTGTTTCCCCACGAAGCAATTGGATCACTTTCATCAAACAAACTGCCACCCTTTCCATAAGAAATGAGTGTTTCCAGTGAAAGAGTATTATTATTGTTTTCGTGAAGGAACGCATGAGCTCGCAGTACGGGAATACCAGAGACAGTATCAAGGAGTGTTTTGGCAAGGAGAATATTGTCATATGGGCTAGCAATCACTCCTAAAACAATACGAAGTGATTCAGTTTCTGGCACCTCAAAGAAAGAGGTGCCGATAGACGAACGGACTGGAAGGCCCATATCCCGAAGGGTCTGCACTGCAGAACGAATATGCCGATTCTTTGGAACGAGGAGTGCGCACTCTTCCGGTAAAACACCTTCTGCGATAACTTTTTTAAAATGAAGTCCTGCGCCAATAATTTCATCTCGAGGATACACATATTGAGATAAAACAACTGGGTGTGTTTCAGTACGATTACTTTTAAGCGTATCGCTTGCAAGACTACTCTGCAGGAGTTCGTCTGCCAATGACAAAATTGGTGCAGTTGAACGATAGTTTTCAATAAGAGTAATTTGATGCGCCTGTCCAAATGCACTTTTAAATTCTTCAAAATATGAAAGTTTTGCACCACCAAAACCATAAATAAGTTGACGATCATCACCAACCACGAAAATATTGGGCTTTTCCGTACCTTTCCATACTGCTTCGAGAAATCGATTTTGTATACCAGATGAATCTTGATGCTCATCAACAAGCACATATAAGTATGTTTCTTGCACATCAGCGCGAGCTGATTCACTTTCTTCAACAATTTTTACTGCATATTCAAGAACATCATCATAGTCCATTAACCCTCTTTCTTTTTTAAATGCTTCATACTGCTCAAAAAAAGTTGCCACTTCGCGAGTTCGAGCAAGTGCATCAATTTTCTTTTGTATTTCTTTTTTCAATTTACCCTTACTCTCTCCTCGAGATGAAATACTTTCTGGATCAGTTTCGAGTCGTTTTATATCACTATCAATAGCAATCATTAAATCAGACGATGACAGACCCTCACGCTTGAGCAATGAGACAAGTGTTTTTAAATCATTGAAATAAAGCGCAGGACTACTTCGCGAATAGATGTACTGCCAATTATGCGCATGCAGTAGTTCATCAATGATAAGCACAGCATCATCATCCTTTACTAGTCGTGGTGGTGTTTCAAAATCAAGAACCTCATAGTATTTTTCAACGAGTGAATGAGCATAACCATGGAATGTTTGCACAACAACTTTTCGTGCATCAGCATGAATATACTTTTCGAGACGTTCTTGCATCGCCCTCACGCCAGCACGGGTAAAGGTAAGGCAAAGAATACTATCAGCAGATGTATCAGTATTCTCAAGAATATAAGCAATACGAAGTGCTAACACTTGCGTTTTACCTGTACCAGGACCAGCGACAACCATCACTGGGCCCTCAATTGTAGTTACTGCTTCTTTTTGTTCTTTATTGAGGCCCCGCAAAGCCTTCTTATATTCGTTTTCCATTGCAATTAGTATACCCCACCCTATCCATTTCTATTGTTTGACAAAAAAATAATATGGTGTACTATTACTGAAAATTCTTAAACAAGTCCATATGTCAAAATTAGAAAAACTCAGCAATGGTGTAGCCATTTTTCTGGAACATGTTCCCCCGGCCGAGGTCCCGAAAAAACTTTCAAATTTCAAGCCCGGCACCTGCCGGCAAACCAATGAGCTTCTTAATGTTATGAAAGCGAGCGGGTCAAATCCCAAACAGCTCGCGAACCTCCTGAAGGATAGGCGTCCAGCCATCCCCGTGTCGAGCAAAGAGCTCGCACGGCTTATTATCAAAGCTCAGTCTTCTTAAGCCACAGCATACCAATGCAAAAACCGCTCAAACGAGCGGTTTTTTAAATGCTACTTTTTTGAATCATGAACAGATGTTGCAGGATCAACCCGATGCAAGGCAGTACGATTTTCATAAGCAAGCAATAATGTTGCATATAATCGCGCTGCGAACAACAACGAGAAAGGAATGGTAACAAGTAGGCCAAGATACAGCGGCATAATGCCAAGAATGTTAATGGCAACAATGAATAGTAACGCAAAAATTATTTTACTTTTTCCATTTGAAGTGAGATTTGCACTTAAGCGAAGCGCTTTAATCCAAGAAATTTTTCTATCAACGATAGCGTATGAATAAAACATATACCTGATACCGACAGTAAAATACCAAAGGAAATACAAGAAAATGAGTGCACTGTTCCTATAAAGTTCATTATTCCAAGCACCCATCATAATTAATTTTGCGGAAAACCAAAACCCAAGAAGCAATATTCCCGCATACGTAAGTGCAGCAAGTACATAGTGGCCAAACACTTCACCTGGTCGAAAAAGATCACGAAAACCATACGACTTTCCTCGCACACCACGAACAGCGATATTTGTAAGACCCATCAAAAGTACCATTTGGGCAACAAGTGTAAAGATAAAAACAACAATCCGAAGAAAAATACCAAACTTTTCATTTGCCACTTCTTGCACCTGAAGAAAGAATCCTGAAAATCCTAAAACAAAGACCGTAACACCAACAAGCATAAGTGCATGATCCTTAAAGAGATGCCACGCTTCTTTTGCAAGCGAGCGAATCGAAAACAATTGTGATTTCATATAACGATAGTATACCCCATATATAAAAAAACACCCGCTTATTGCAGGTGTTTTTCCACATCACTACCAAATCGCAAGTAGTGCCCCTGCAATAAGTAGTGTTACCAATTGATATCCTGCACCAATAAGAAACATCGCCCACGAAAGCTGTTTTGTCTTTCCACTCCAAAGCGCACCGCCTGCTTGCACTGGCATTACAAAACCAAGCCAAATCCAAAATGCATTTATTACCCCGCCCAATGCTCCCTCTGCTGGTTTCCAGCCTGCAATATAATTCGCAAGAATATAAAAAGTAAGCACGGATAGAAGAAACTGCACTAAATAACTACCCATCATACTTTTCTTCATCGCATCAGTCATGGGCATACCGTCTTTTGGGGCACCCATTATTTCCATCCATTTTTTACCAAACAAAATATTACCGTACCAAATGAATCCGACAACCATTGAAATAATCGCACAGACAAAAATTGCAATAAAATTTACCGTCATATATGTAAGTTATATTACTAATAATCTTCAAAATCACTTCCTAATATAAAAGGGAGTTCACTTTCAATTTTCCTACGGAGTGCATCAGAAAATTTTTCTGGATCATTTGCTTTCTTAAAAACATCTATTGTCCGAATAAATTTCTGAATATCATCTTCAAACACCCCTAATCTAACCTTTAAAAGTTCTTTATCTATAGCAGGAATTGTCTGTTCAATAAGATCACAAATACTCCCACTATCGAAACTGCCATCATGTGCAACTTCATTAAAAAGTATTGCTGAAAGTTTTTCTTTAAGAATTGCAATATCTTTTGGGTCTGGCTTCTCCGCCACCTCTTTTTCCCAATTATTATTCCACTGTTCCATACAAAAAGTATATACCTACCGCATACTATGCGCCAGTGCGATAGTTATCATAATAATTCCTGAAAAAAGTATAAGGAACGCTGCTGTCTTATCTATCCATCGCAACTGCTCTTCATGCATTCGCTCTCGAATCATTCGTACTCCTCCTATGAGCAAAAACCATATTGTGCTAGCACCAACAAATAAACCAAAAAGAAACATAAGTGCATCATTATAATTACCCTGCCGTACCCCTGTTCCAAATGCACCAAATACAATTGGTAATGTTATAAGTTGCACAGGATTTGTAAGAGTAAGCAAAAATGTTGATGCAAAATGTCGAATCCCTTGAAACCGATATTCTGGTGTTACCATAGCTACTCGCCGGAGCGCACGAGCACCAACAATAACAAGAAGTGTACCACCTACAGTCTGAAAGATGCTTTGATGAGAAACAAAAAACCGAGCAGTGTGTGTAATAGAGAAAATAGCAATACACCCAAAAACAATATCTGCAACGATCGAACCAAGCGCTGAAGTTATCGCGTGGATATACCGATCACGAAATGCTCTGCGAATACACAAAATACCGACAGGACCAGTCGGTATCGAAATCAAAACTCCGATAAGCAAGCCTTGCGTACTTGGATGCATAAAGATAAGTATACTAAATTTATTATGATGTTATAAAAAAGGTTGCAAAAAACGTACAAAAAATGAAAAGATTTTATCCGCGGTTGTAATGTGTAATTGGGGAGAAAACTGAACCGATTGCTTCTTCCACTGGTCGATTATTTTCCCTAAACTTGCAAGCATTTTTTGATCCTCAAAAACAAGACTTGCTTCCGCATTAAAATCAAATGACAACGCATCAATATTTTGCGATCCAACAAGTGCTCGTATCCCATCTACCCACAACAATTTTGCATGATTCATTGTATTTGTAAGTAAAAACGTTACACCGTGTTCGTAAAGCAAAGTCATATACCTGCGATTTGCACGATCTAGAAATGCACTATCTGTTGAGCGAGGCACGATCACTGTCACGCGAACCCCTCGCGAGACGATTGAGCGAATGAGTTTAATAAACCATCGGTGTGGCAAAAAATACGGTGTGACAATCACTACATCATGCTCAGCCTTGATAATTGTTTCCATATAACTGTCGCGTAATTTCGGCTTTCGTATAAACGGTACGTGTTCCAAAAGCCAAATACGCGTATTTGCAAATAACGGCTTGCCTTTGTAACCAAGAATATGTGGGTCAACACCACCACATGCTTTATAAATTGTACGAAACGACCAAATAATCGATCGCACAATCGGCCCTTCAACACGAAGCAACAAATCACTCCATGAACGAGCAAGGCCGTGAATATTCACACCACCCAAAAAGGCAACCTGTTCATCGATAATAACTATTTTTCTATGAAGTCTACGGAATAATTTTTTAAAAAAAAGAATTTCAGCTCCTGCACTACGCAATCGCACTAGCGCTTCTTTTGAAAGGTCGTAACTGCCAAAGGCGTCAAGTATCATTCTTACTCGAACTCCATTGCGCGCCTTTTCACAAAGTATTTCTAAAATTTCTTTCCCCTCGTGTGTATCATCAAGGAAAATATACATTTCAAAATAAATTGAATGCTCCGCCTTTTTTATTGCGGTTGTTAAACCATTCCAAGCTGACTGGGATGTAGTATAAAACAAATGCTTCATCGCCCTTGTATTGTAGCATTATAAAAAGCCCCCTAGGGCGCTTTATTTCTTTTCAAAACGGTCATTGTCTCGACCGTATTTTTTTCTCATATTTTTCTCAAAGGCATCACTGAGTGATATTTTATGTTTGTTTGCGATACATAGTAGTACAAAAAGTACATCTGCTAACTCATCCCCGAGTGCAACTTCGTTTTCACCTTCTTTTGGTTTTTTAGGTCCGTGAATATGATTGATTGCTCGTGCGACCTCACCGACTTCTTCAATGAGAATGCTTATCATTACGTGTGGGTCCCAATAGCCTTCCTTGAATTGACTGATCCATTCGTGTACCTTTTTCTGCATTTCGTTTGATTCGATATGTGGTTCCATTGCGCTTTTTCACAACCATACTATACGAATAATAAAATTCCAAAAAAATATAAATCACTTCGTAAATAATTTGCTTAAAAAACTAACTCTTATTACCTTGACGAAGATACTGATCAGTGGTTTTATCAGGCGCAACATCAAAGATTTCAAGTGGGCTAAGTATAATAATTCCCTTCACCACACGATTTGGAATAGTTTCAGCAACCCATCGCACAACACTATCAAATATTTCCCCGGTGACTTTATATTCAACGCTCCCTTTTATTTGGTATCCTTTCATTTTAGACCACACAACTAGTGCAACATTTTTATTTTCAATTATATTTGCAAGCGTTTTATCCATAAAATAATTAATAAGTACAATTGTATTATCAATAACTTTTATAGTTGAAACAGGCACAACATTAATTCCATTTTTAGCTGAAAATGTTGCAAGGGCTTTAGACTCTGCGCTAACTAAAAAATTTTTTATATGTTCTGGCAT
>CAZRBQ010000034.1:0-7075 GCA_964598385.1 uncultured Candidatus Saccharibacteria bacterium | reverse complement strand
GAAAATACACAGTAACTTCCTCGGCTGTTCCTTCGTTGTTTTTTACAGCAAAGTTAATTTTTCTTTCGTTCATTATTAATTTGTAATAGATCATTTGGTCACTATTAGTGTGTATTATGCAAAAAAAATTATTTTTGTCAAATAAAAAAAGCTCACAATACTGTGAGCCTATCTTCGTTCAAACAAAGCAATGTATCTATGTGGAGTTGTTATTCTTGAATTTTTATATTTCAATCGCGTGCTTCGCTCAAGACATTGAGTAAAAAATTCATTACACATTGCAATCTCGTCGGGCGTTCTTGCTGTAAGAATAAAAGTGGTTTTTCCGTACACTTCTTCTTTTTCTTCTAAACGAGAAATAGTTCTCCCAATAAGTCCTCGCGATCGAACAAGAAGAGAGTTTGCTGGCATTGGTACGGATTGTAGAGTATGTTCATTTGTTTCAATCCGGAAAATCTTATCGTAGACACCTGCGCTGAAGCATAGTACCAGTTCATATGCTAACAGGTCATCTTTGTCACACCAAAACGATATTTTCGAAATGGTGCCATCGTTCTTACGGCTACTTTCTGTGTATATTGTGATGTCAACCATTTTTTTCTTTTGACAGTATATTGAAATTACTCCTTTGTCAATTTTTATGTACTTCACCCATAAATTCACGAATGAGACCTTTTATTTCCATAACTGAAAGTAATGCGGTAAATTGTGAAAAATTCATTTTAGATTGAGCAAGTAGTACGTCACGTGAAAGTGGTTGTTCAAGCAGTGAAAGAATCATTTTTTCTTCAGTAGAGAGTGACGCAAAAGCAATGCGATTTTGTGTTGGTGTTTCATTTTGAGTTAGTCCGAGTGCTTCAATAATGTCAGCACTATCACGGATTGGTGTTGCACCTAATCGTAAAAGCATATGCGTTCCTCGAGAGCATTCAGAAAAAATTGACCCTGGTACTGCCAGTACATCACGATTGTATTCGGTTGCGAGGCGAGCAGTAATAAGTGTTCCTGATTTTTCTTCTGCTTCAATAATAAGTACAGCTTTTGAAATTCCAGCCATAATTCGATTTCGTTGTGGGAAGCTCCATACTGTTGCCTTAAAATCAGGTTCAAATTCAGATAGTAAACAACTGCCGGATTCAATGATTCGTTGCGCGAGTCCGCGATTTGATGCGGGGTAGAGAACTTTTTCAGAAAGCCCTGATCCGGGTATTGCAATTGTTGGCAAGCCAACATCAAGCGCGGTGGTATGTGCAATAGTATCAATACCAAGCGCTAGACCAGATACAATACAGATAGGATATCCGCGTAGACCTTGAATCAACGTTCTGCAAACTTCTTTACCGTAGGGGGTATGTTTACGTGACCCAACAACTACAAGGCGGATTAGATCAGGATCAGGAAGTGTACCTGCACAATATAATGTACGTGGTGACTCTGGTATTTCGTTGAGTTCATCTAGAAAGTCATCTGCATTAAGTTTTCGAATTTCATATGACACAGTATAAGTATAGCGCGGTTAGTACATTGCGAAAATGACATTTTTTGTTACTATGATAGTCATAACACGCTATGCTTGATATTCGATTTATTCGTGAAAATAAAGATCTCATAAAGGCAGGTGCTGATCGAAAGCATATTGCTTTTGATATAGATAAGCTCATTGCGCTCGACGATACACGACTTTCGTTACTTAAGTCGGTTGAACACATGCGAGCAGAACAAAATCGTACTAGCCTTATGATAGGCAACAATCTTTCGGTAGAGGAGCGTCAGCAACTTTTAAATGAGATGAAGGTGCTTAAAGATGACATGAAAGCACAGGAAGAAGAACTAAAGAAAGTAATGCATGAATGGCAATTACTTATGCTTCAGGTACCGAATATTCCAGACATGTCAGTCCCAGACGGAGAAAGTGACGAGCAAAACGTTGAAGTGCGCGTCGTAGGGGAAAAACCTGCGTTTACGTTCCCAATAAAAAATCATATTGAACTTATGGAGCTTCATGATCTTGCTGATTTTGAACGAGGGTCAAAAGTTTCTGGTTTCCGTGGATATTTTTTAAAAAATGATGCTGCACGATTAGAAATGGCACTTTGGAATTATTTTCTCGACAAGCTTGTTTCAAAAGGGTATTCACCAATGATTGTTCCTTCACTTGTAAATAGAGAAACATTGTTTGGTACGGGATACCTACCACAAGGTGAGGAAGATCTTTATAAAACACAGGACGGTGATTATCTTGCAGGTACTGGAGAAGTTGCAACAATGGCATATTACTCTGGAGAGATTATTGATAAATCACTTTTGCCATTGAAATTTGCTTCTTTTTCACCATGTTTCCGTCGTGAAGCAGGTGCACACGGCAAGGATGTAAAAGGTTTGTATCGAGTACATGAGTTTTTTAAACTTGAGCAGGTAATTTTATGTGAAGCTTCTCATGAAGAAAGTGTAAAATATCATGAGGAAGTAACAAAAAATGTTGAAGAACTTTTGGTTGAATTGGGACTGCCGTACCATGTTGTCATTAACTGTGGCGGTGATCTTGGACTCGGGCAAGTCAAGAAATATGATATTGAAGTGTGGGTTCCATCGCATGAAAAATACAGGGAGACGCATTCAGCATCATATTTCCACGATTTCCAAACACGACGACTCAACATTCGCTACAAGGATACTGACGGAAAAATGCGCTATGTTCATTCATTAAATAACACTGCAGTTGCAACCCCACGAATACTTATTGCAATCCTTGAAAATAATCAACAGGAAGACGGAACGATAAAAATACCTGAACCACTTGTGAAGTATATGGGCAAAGAATACATCGGCAAGTAATATTGTTAACATAATGTTTGCATAAGCACCTTCAATAGATTATGGCGGGTAATGTTACCACCACACCACGTCCAGTTCTCGATACTCCTCGAATACGTGAGCTCAAGAGAGAGCGAGCAAAAACTCGAAAGAGAAAAATTCTTTTGTGGTTTATTGCTTGCATCTTGTTTTTTGTCGGCCTTGGATTTCTTTCGAATATTCCACAAATGCGCATTACAAATGTGGTAATTGAGGGCACAACCGTTGTTTCAAAAGATGTCGTGCTTGCAAAAGTGCAAGAACAACTTTTTGGAAAGTATTTTTTCCTTTACTCGAAACAAAATTTTTTACTCTACCCAAAAGGTTCTATTGAACATGCTTTGTTGCGTGATGTAAAACGACTTGCAACTGTTCAGGTCTCACTTGATGGTCCTCATACACTAGTTGTTCGTGTCAGCGAACGAGAGGGGCGCTATCTATGGTGTGGCCATACCCTTAATGAAGCACAGGCGGATATACCTGATCTTGAATGCTACTATCTTGATTCTAATGGATATGTTTTTTCTCGATCACCATATTTTTCTGGAAATGTATACATAAAATTCTTTGGAACAGGTTTGTTTGGTCCAACGCTTGATCCTGTGGGACGCCAATTTTTATCTGTAGAAAGTTTTGATATGATCACACGATTTGTTTCTGCATTACACGAATTTTCAATCAATCCGTATGCTGTTTTAGTTAGAGATACTGGTGATTTTGATATTTATATTTCATCGCTTGAACCAGGGCGACTTGTCTATACAAAAATGATGGTATCTTCGCGCGCAAATACAGAAACACTTATTGCAAATTTGCGTGCTGCACTTGCAGCACCACAGTTTAAGAGTGATTTTGAGAATCGTTTTTCTGATTTGCTGTATATTGATTTACGTTTTGCGAACAAAGTGTATTACAAGTTTAAAACTGCAACAACTGAATTTTAGTTGTATTTGCAAGCAGTATTTGTTAGGCTTCCTTCATGGAATTTGGCTTTTGGAAGAATCTAAAAAAACCGTTTTTTACTATTGCACCAATGGCAGATGTTACTGATGCTGCTTTTCGTCGTATGATCGCAACGTATGGTAAGCCTGATGTTATGTGGACAGAATTTGTTTCTGCTGAAGGGTTGATGCGTGGTGGCAAAGAGGCGCTTTTAGTAGACCTTTCTTTTACTGATGCTGAGCGACCAATTGTTGCGCAATTGTTTGGCGCAAATACAGAAACGATGCGAGGGGCTGCAAAGCTATGTGCATCACTTGGTTTTGACGGAATAGATATAAATATGGGTTGTCCAGATAAGGCAATAGAAAAGCAGGGTGCAGGTGCTGCAATGATTAAAACACCAGATCGTGCGCGCGGGATAATTCGTGCAGTAAAGCAGGGTATTGAGGACGCTGGGAAAAGCATACCTGTTTCTGTGAAGACGCGTATTGGGTATGCAACAAATGAAATTGCAACGTGGATCCCTGTGCTTCTCAATGAAGATATTGCTGCACTTACCATTCATGCGCGAACAAGAAAAGAACTTTCAAAAGTACCAGCTCGATGGGAACATATAAAGGAAGTTGTTGCTCTTCGAGATGCACTTGGTAAAGAAACATTAATTATAGGAAATGGTGATATTGAATCTGTTCATGATGGCATACAAAAAGCACACGAGACTGGTGCTGATGGTGTTATGGTGGGGAGAGCACTATTTGGAAACCCTTGGTTTTTTACTTTCAAAGCACACAAGCAAGTTTCATTGATAACAATGTTACGAAAAGTTGGTGCACGATTGCTTCAGTACTTTGGAAAAAAGAATCGTTACTGGCTTTTGAATTCGCCACAAGTTTCAAAAGAACAACGATTGCGAGCATTGCTTGAACATTGCGAACTCTTTGAATCCTTGCTGGGAGAACGTAAAAGTTTTGCAGTTATGCGGAAGCACTTCAAGGCGTATGTTCATGGCTGGCCCGGTGCAAAAGAATTACGTATGAAGCTTATGCAGGCAGAACATGCGACAGAAGTGAAAGAAATTTTATTGACGTGGAAGTAAGGGTGGTGTACGATTGCTTCAAACCAAAAACCTGCAATCATGAATGTTCTTCTATTAAAAATACCGCACAAGTATAAAACACATTGGGTTATTGAACGAGCACAGCAAACACTCGGACTTGTTTGTAAAAGTCATTTTCGTAACAAGAATGTGGAGGGACTTTTCAGAAAAATTATCTGGAATGCTGATAGTACGGCAAATATTTACATCGACACTTTGCTTGAAGATGAAAAGAAATGTTCTGCCGTTGTAAAATTTTTGTTTACACCAGGATGTGTTACTGTAGAATTACTTCAGGATGATGTTTTGCTGGAAATTCGTACGTCACCGTTGTTTCGACAATTGGTTCAGCGGTGGCGATCTGGCGATAACTTTCGTACAGTTGTTGAGTTAATGTTTAGTCCCACATACGTACCACAGTAAATTTTATTCAAGAACCCAACACGGGTTCTTTTTTATGGTATTGTTCAAGAAAAGCTCTTTCAATGAAAACGAATCATAGTCTTGATGAACGAATTTCTCCTTACGTTACGTGTATAGGTGTTTTTGGAACTATTGAGTTATTTAACGATAATAGTTTTTCAATCGAGGAATTTCTTTTCAACAATCATGGTCTTTGTGTTCTTGATGCAGGAATATGTGACAGTCTTTTTCCGCTAGAGTATCTCTATGAAGGAATCGTAAAGCTTGTGCTCGTACGTGCTCAAACTACAATGGCATATCCAGAAGCTATTGTGCTTTTTAAGGAGTGTGGGTATTGTTTTGTTGGATTTACAGGTCTAGCACATCTTGTGACAATGTATTCACGTTCACGGCGTATGCTTCCTGCAACAATACTTGCTCCGCATTGCACTACATATCATGCGCACGATATACGGTACGCACAGCACATACAAGGGTTACCGCTCCTTGAGAATTTAGCAGGAAAAAAAATGCTTTTAGGCTGTTCGAGGAAATCGACACTCACAGTGCTACAGCGACATACCTATCTTTTGTTTGGTTATCACTATTAAAAACCCTACAGCGTAGGGTTTTTTCTTTGTAGGGTGTAATCTGCTATACTTGGCCTATGTCACAGCTTGCCCTCTATCGAAAATACCGCCCAGAAACATTTGAAGATGTTGTTGGGCAAGAGCATATTGTAAAAGTGTTGCAAGCCTCACTTGCATCAGGAAAAGTTTCGCACGCTTATCTTCTCACTGGGTCTCGAGGTACTGGAAAAACAACTGTTGCGCGTCTGATTGCAAAGGCGCTCGGTACAAGTGCAAACGATATCTATGAAATGGATGCTGCGTCAAATCGTGGTATTGATGATATACGCGAACTTCGAGAAAATGTTCGCACGCTTCCTTTTGATTCGAAATATAAAGTATACATTATCGACGAAGTGCACATGCTCACCAAAGAAGCGTTTAATGCGCTCCTTAAAACACTTGAAGAGCCACCGGCGCATGTTATTTTTGTGCTAGCAACAACAGAACTCGAAAAAGTGCCAGATACGATCATTTCTCGTTGTCAGACATTTACATTTAAAAAACCATCAGAAACACTTCTTGCTACGGTTGTTGCTTCCACTGCAAAACGTGAAGGAGTAACACTTGAAGCTGGGGCAAGTGAGCTTATCGCACTGCTTGGCGAAGGATCATTTCGTGATACTCTTTCAATTTTGCAAAAAGTTCTCACTCAAAAGGAGAATGGATCTACAATTACTCGATCACAAGTAGAAGAACTTACCGGTGCTCCTACTATGGAGTTTATTAAAGAGCTTCTTCAGGCGCTTTCTGATAAGTCGCTTGCCAATGGGCTTGCAAGTATCGAACGTGCAAGTGCACAAAATGCAGATATGCGCATTGTGTTGAAGTTGGTAATTGTTTATCTTCGTTACATACTCCTTTTGCGATATGCTCCAGAAATGAAGGAGATAATCAGGGATCGTGTAGGGGAGACAGAACTTCAATTCTTAAAGGAATTGTTGAAGACAAAAAGCGATGCGCTTTCGTCAAAAACACTTGCGCGTTTGCTGGATGCTTATCAAGCTATGCGGGTAGCATTTATTCCAGAAGTACCGCTAGAACTTGCCTTGATTGACATCTTGGGGCAGAATGGAAAGGCTTAGTGAATAAGCAGTATTGGGAGATCGTCTAATGGTAGGACAACGGGTTCTGGTCCCGTTAATTGGGGTTC
>CAZRBQ010000033.1:0-7131 GCA_964598385.1 uncultured Candidatus Saccharibacteria bacterium | reverse complement strand
GGGTGGAAGAATAGCAGCGATTAGCTTTCATAGTCTTGAAGACAGAATAGTAAAAGATATTTTTAAAGAAGCGGAAGAAGAAGGGGTGGGAAAGCGAATTACAAAAAAACCGTTAACTCCAAGTGAACAAGAAGTAAAAATGAACCCACGTTCTCGCAGCGCAAAATTACGAATTTTTGAAAAAACAAACCATGTCTAAAGCAATAACACTAACAATGCAATATCAAGAATCAGTGACTTTTGAAGTAAAAGCATTTAGAGTACTTTTTGTTATGTTTATGTTGTTGATCGGGACATACCTCTTTTTTGTTGGACATATTACGTTTAGTGTTATTGCAAGAAAAAGTTTTGAAGATGAAGTAAGAACAGCAAAATCAACAGTCGGGGAATTGGAATTAAGCTATTTAAATGCGAAAAATGCAATTACACTCGATTATGCACGAACTCTAGGATATACTGAAACTACTGCAATACAATTTGCATCAGTAGATTCAAATACTGTTGGTTTCAATCGATAGTACATGTATCCGAAATCTCGACTACGAATTATCTCATTTGGTGTAATACTTATTACTGGGATTATTATTGCCAGACTTTTTTGGTTACAAATTGTAAAAGGGGATTCATACACTGAACTTGCAGATCATCAATATGTAACACCAACTGTCGAATCATTTGATCGAGGTAATATTTATTTTCAAGACAAAGCAGGAGTACTTATTTCAGCAGCAACATTAAAAAATGGTTTCAAAATTGCTATTGAACCGAAAAAAATTTTTGATAGCAGTGCAACATATCAAAAGATAGCAGAGATTACCCCTATTGATTTTGATTCTTTTAGTAAAAAAGCTAGCAAAATAAATGATCCATATGAAGAAATTGCAGTAAAACAATCAGAAGATGTTGCACAAAAACTTGTTGATGCAAAAATTCCTGGTGTTTCTCTTGTAAAACAAAAATGGCGAGTTTATCCGGGTGGAATGCTTGCTGCAAATGTCTTGGGGCTTGTCGGATATAAAGGCGACGAACTTCTTGGTAGATATGGTGTTGAGAGATCATATGAGGCAGTTTTAAAACGAAGTAATGAGTCAACTGAGGTAAATTTTTTTGCAGAAGTATTTGCAAATATTAAAGATACAGTATTTACACAAGAAGAAAAAGAAGGTGATGTAGTACTTACTATAGAACCAACTGTACAATCTGAACTGGAAAAAGAGGTGCACAAGATTCAAACAACCTATTCCGCAGATAAAGTTGGCGCTATTGTTATGGATCCGCAAACAGGAGCACTTGTAGCGATGGCGGTAACACCTTCATTTGATCCAAATGATACTTCATCAATTGCAGATGTTAGCCATCTGAGCAATCCACTCGTTGAAAGTGTATTTGAAATGGGTTCTGTTATTAAGCCTCTTGTTATGGCTGCCGCGCTTGATGCTAATGTAGTGACTCCAACTACAACATATATCGACAAGGGATCTGTTGTTGTAGCAGATAGAACAATCTATAACTTCGACAAAAAAGCACGAGGGCGTGTGACAATGCAAGATGTTCTTAATCAATCATTAAATACAGGTATGGTTTTCGTTCAGCAAAAAATAGGTAATGAAAGAACAAAAGACTATTTGTTGGGCTACGGTATTGGTGAAAAAACAAATGTTGATTTACCAGGTGAAGTAACAAGCCTCATTGCGAATATAAAGACAAATCGTGATGTTGAGCTTGCAAACGCATCGTTCGGACAAGGAATTGCGCTTTCTCCGATTACAACGATTCGTGCTTTTGCTTCACTTGCAAACGGAGGCATGTTAGTGACACCACATGTTCTTGATAAAATTGTATATAGAGATAAAACAACGTTTACCCCAACATACACAACTGCACGAGCTAAAATTAGTAAGAATACAAGTGAAGCAATAACTGAGATGCTTATCACTGTGTTTGATAATTATGGGGCAGGAAAATATAAGCAACCGCACTACTCAATTGCTGGTAAAACTGGTACAGCACAAATTGCAAAAGAAAACGGTGGTGGTTATTATGATGACAAGCATCTCCACTCATTTTTTGGCTATTTCCCAGCATATAATCCAAAATTTATTGTATTTTTCTTTGCGTTTGATCCTAAAGGTGTGCAGTACGCATCAGCATCACTCGCTGAACCATTTACGAATACAGCAAAGTTTTTGCTTGACTACTACAACGTTCCTCCCGACAGGTAAATTTGAGCGCTGAGTTGTTCTGCGCAATTGTTTTTTGAATGCTTCTTTATGATTTAATTCGTGCGTAGCTAAAATAGTAAAAATGAGAAAAGAACCAGGTTCTAATAGATACAGGTAACTTTAACTGTAGCATTATTTGACTAAAATTATATGTATGATATTATATTTTTCTGTAGATCTTTAAAAACTAAGCAAAAATATAAAAACCAGATTAATTATAAACGGAATCATTTCAACAATATTTAAGCGTAAGATTATGGCCAATACACGCAACTCGACAGACCCAAGAAATTGGGAAGAGGATAAAGATGGAAAAATTTGTCTTCAAAATATTGAAATTACTCCTACACCTACATGGATGAACGGATGGTATAAAAATCCTAGCTCGGGTAGGTCAATTAATTATGGATTAAATGTCGAAAACTCGCAGGAGCATTCAACTGTAATTGTAAAAGGTGGATGTTTTTTTATTGACCCAAGAATCAAGAAAACTCTATATGACAATTCCATATTTATGAACGAGCTTTACGGAAGTATTTCTATTAAAGCAGCAAAAAGGGAGTATGAGATAGCGTTGTTAATACAGAAAAGATTTGAGTCTTTGTTGCACAAAAAAGCAAACTGCCCACAACCGTTAGACTGTAAAGTAATTACCCACATTGAGAGTAATAATAAGTATGTGGAAATTGGCTATTATTTTGGTAAAACTGTTGGTGAAGAAGAAAACAGATCTAAGTTTGGATTCACGATAACAAATTTTTTTATGACCGCAGCTGAATTAGGCGTCGATATTATGTACCCCCTGAGCGAAGAAGCGGAAAATGAAATTAAAAGAAATCCGTATCCATGGTTAATCAGTCAGTGTTTAGAAAAAGTAAAGCCGGGTATTTACCATTATAAAATTGATGGACCAAACACCCGTATCATAGATCTTATGACGCTTCCACTTTGTGAAAGACTGAAATATTTCATGAAAGCAAATAATGCAGTTGATATTTTGAGTGCGCTTAAAAATTTCTCCTCGAAACTTGGAGAATACTATGGATTACTTCATAAGGTTGGCATTGGTTACCATGCAGGTTATTCTGAGCATTGTACACTTATTGATACAACCATATCTGGTGTAGTGATGGATATCGGCGGGCTTTCTGAAGACACCTCCTGTCAATATGACCTTGAGGGTTATATTGTGCAGGTTATGAATACTATCAACTTATTGAGATATCTTTGTGAAAATATCCTCAAGATTGATAGTGATGTCTTCAAAAAAGTAATTGATATCTTTTGGGCGAAATATAAAAGTCTCTACTGGGATAATAATCTGAAGTATTTGGCGGAAGATAGAGATATCCATAAAGTATCACGAAAAATTCGGACGAGATATGTTGATAGTATTACAGGTCATTGGATACAACTTGCACCAGACTTAATGTATTTATCAACTTAACCAAAAGAATAATAAGTTATTTTCAAATTTTTAAAAAATTTTTCATTTCCGAACGCGAAGTATTTGTTTGTGAACTAATTATACCTTGCACGAACTTTTTTTAATCAAGAACACTAATGAATTCCTTCGTGGCTCGAATTACCTCGCCGTTTGCCATGTTCAAATGGGTCGATCCTCGGCATTTGAGGTTCATAATTACATACTAGAAATTTTTGATACCTTTTCTTTTATTTCATTTATTGCCTTACGCAAACCTATAGTATGTTCGTCAGGCTTATTAATCTCGAGCTCTCTGAACTTCGGATCATTATCAGCAAAAGCAATACAATCTTGACCATATTTTAATACTTGATTATAAAAATCTTTTGCGTTTGGATTTTTCTTGACTTCATCAAGTGTTTCAAAAAACCTATTCCAATATTTTAAATAGTAGTCGTAAGTTGCATCTCTTTGATATGTACTTAGTGCAAATCCTTCTCCAATCGGTCTAAACATTCCATTATTTATTGCAAAAATATATTCTCTCAAATAGCCACTGTTTGCATGTTCAAGATAATCTTTAAAGTCAGTAACTTTTTCACCCAGTCCAAGGCGTTCATATTCTGAAACAATTTCTCTCATGCCAGAAAATAATTCAAGCAATCTTTCGTCAGCTTCTTCTAATTTGTATTCATTCTGTACTTGGTCAATAAGTTTCTCAACTGTCATTTCTAGAATTTTCTTCTGTGTTTCTGAGATTTTTTCTTTATCCAAAGTTTTTAAATAAGAAAGAAATTTCCGCTTATCCTCAAGATTGATTTTTATACTACCTATTGCATAGGTTTCATTTTCATCAATATTGCCTTGTTTGTTGGGTGATTCAAGATTGAGACCAAGTTTATTAAGGGTAGGATTATGCCTATTCTCTAAATCGTCTATGGTGAGATTTTCTTGAATTTTCTTTTGTAACTTTTCAAGACTTTCATTCATTTTCATTTCATCTTCTGTTCCTGCTGTTTCTTCTCTCATTCCTTGCATGTGCATGCCCGCCAAGCCTCGTCCCATCCAAGTACCAACATTATGTTCTTTATCATACTGGTTAAGATCAGTGAGAAAAGCATCGAGCGCGTTTTCCTCAAACATTTCTAAATTATTTTGAGTAAATTTTTCTATCATAAAACACAAGTTATTATCAATTATTTTAATAAAGTTCCTAACTCGGCGAATTTATTATCTCACATGAAGTTTCGATTGGTGATGTAATTGTATCATTTGCGCGAACTTTTTTCAAAGAAAATACCTAGCGTTCCCCGCGCGCTTGCGCGCCACCAGGCGAAGCGTGGTGCTTCTGCAAAAACAGAAGTGCGGGAAAACGCTAAATACACTGCGGACTCGGTTTTGCGAAAGCAATTTTCTGGGGAAAGGATTTCGCAAAACCTCGGCTACTAATTTTTTGAAATTCGGCGGGATTTCGTTTTGGATTTCCGCGCGCAGGAGGGGTCTGGGGAGGAATGCGCGCTTCCAAAAAATATAAAATCAAATACAAAAATTGTCTCAGTCATTTCTCTGTATATCGTCCAAGTCTAAAGGGGATCACCATTCGGTATCCGCCTCAGGCATTTCCGCTAGGGCTACTCGCGCCTAGATTACTACGAGTCCTGCTTTTCCTCGCCAGTATCGCCTGCGGGCTCTCTGACGAGGGCAGGACAACTGTTTGGGGAGAGGAAGGAATCCTCTCCCCAGCGTCGGTCTCCTCCTCGCAGATGTTATTTAGAGTATTCAGTGCTTTATTACTTTTTCCTTTATCTTATGCTTTGTGACTTCGTTTAACGTGCCTTCGGAGTCCGCCCTCGCACAACCCCTCTCCTCGTTTTCATATCCGAGTTTGTTTTAACTTTAAACTTTAGAGATGCTTATGACGGCGGCGCTCATCCTTTAGCCCTGGACGCCCTAGCGGAAATGCCTGTGAGGCGGAATACTCATGCTTGCCCCTGTGTCCGCGTGAGTACACGCGGACACCTGCCCACCCGTGCGCGCATGAATTTTGCTCCCTTAAATACCGAGAGAATTTATAAGTTCAAGAAAACTTTTTTCAGTTGCTGGTGTAATTGCATCAAGAAATGGTTTCATTTGCATTCCAAAACCAGTATCAGACAAATAATTTTTACGAGCATAATCAAGATGTTCTTTCGTAAATTCTTCCGTGCCTTTCATTCCAAAATAATTTTTAAGTTGTCCCATTCGTTCGATAATTTCATTTGGCTGCATAAAATAATCAAGCATTTCTTCATTGATTTCGTCATCAGAAAATTCTCTATCTTCCAGCTTATTTGCAACCCAAGCCTTTTTCATTTTGTCAGTTATTTCAACATTTGAAAAATCAAGACCACTTTGTATTTTTGATTTAAAACTTCCTCCTGCTCCAGTGAAATTTCTAACGCCATGACCTTTTTCGTGAGCTTCTGAAATACTTAATTGTTTTGTTGTCCACTTTTCGTTATTTTCTGGATTGGTAGAAAGAAAAGATACTGTGCCAAAATCATTTTCTCCCTCACTAAAACTGGAAGCCATTTTAGCGTAATCAAGATTTGTCATAGAAAAAACTTTTTCTATTCTTTCATCAAGCTCCTTTTCAATTTGCTCTCTCGGTTTAATTTCTTTTTTCCATTCACTGATTGGTACTTCAACAAGATTGTCATTTTCGTCATTTCTAAAAATCTGACTTGGTGGGGTTCTTGTTTCTTGATACTCGCAGATCATATCAACAATCCTTTTCTTAATTTCTAGGTTTTGTAGTCGCTGATAAAAAAGTAGCGTTTCATTACCCTCGTAGTTTGCAGATTTTTCTATGCTACTTTTAGTAACATTATTTTCAAATCCTTTTTCAATCATCTTTTTTCTATTTCTGATGGTTCGACATTAACAGACATTCCAGCATTTTGAGCCGCGACATATAATTTTCTACCTTGTCTTTTTCCATCTTCAGTATAAATCACATAGTGGTCGCCCTTATCATCGAGATAATATGTCGGGTTGAAATCTCTAAAAGAAAATTCAGCCATAGCATGGACATCAGGCAAAGTTCTTTTCCATTCCTCCATGCTAACTTGCTTTATTAAGTTTTCTTTTGTTTCGTTTGATTGTTCTATGTTTTGGGAAGTTTGTTTTTGTGATTTTTCCTCTCTCAATCTTTTAAGTTCTTTAACTTTTTCACGAAGCCCACCCGTTCTTGTTATTACAGTTTCTTCAGCCTTATTATTAACAAAAGCATTTACTGCTTGCCAAACTTCGTCGGTAGCGTAAAATTTTTCTGATCCTTGAATACCACCAGCTTCTTTGAGAATTTTATACAATTCTGATAGTTCACTAGCATTTTGAATTAGTGTTTCAATCTTTGGTTTTTCTATGCTTGCCTCAACTTTTTGTTCAGTTGGATTCTTCATTTCTTCAATTTTTTTATTTATTTCTTTTATTTTATCTGGT
>CAZRBQ010000032.1:3858-7178 GCA_964598385.1 uncultured Candidatus Saccharibacteria bacterium | reverse complement strand
GACCTTTGTCCAAACATCGCTGGCGATCAGAGTACGGTTCCTTCAGGATTGATTATTGATGTGTTTGGAGATTGTGTTGATCCATCAGCATCTGTAGACCTTTGTCCAAATATCGCAGGTACGCAATCAACAGTACCATCTGGAATGGTGCTCGATAGTTCAGGTGATTGTGTTATTGATAGTACTACCACTGACCTCTGTCCAAATATCGCAGGTGATCAATCAACAATACCTATTGATTATACGATTGATCTTAACGGTGATTGTGTCCCAACTACTGGTATTGATGTTTGTCCAAATATCGCAGGTGATCAATCTGTATTACCACCTGGACTAATTTTCTCTGCAGGAAATTGCGTCATTCCACCGGTTGATTTATGTACTGTTGATCCGGCATCGTGTGGAACATCAAGTTGCCCTTCAGGGATTTGCCCTGCGACTTCAACACCACCACTCAGTGGCCCAGGAGGTGTTGCGACTACCATTGGCTTGATAACTGCAGGGATTGCCGCGTTTGCAAAAAGACTCTCTATTGGAAAAATTAAAAGACCAAAATTACAATCTATATGGCCATTCTTCCTAATTGCTTTTGGAATAAAGAAGCGAGAACGTCCATGGGGCACAGTGTATGATTCTGTTACAAAGGAACCTCTTGATCCTGTTACGATTGAATTAATAAATAAAGAGGGTAAGGTTGTTTCAACTGCAGTTACAGATAAAGAAGGTCGCTATGGCTTTATGGTGCCACCTGGTATGTATGCACTTCGACCGTATAAAGAACAATACATTTTCCCATCGCTCATACTTGGTCATTTGACTCAAGATGAAGTATACAAAGATCTATATTTTGGAAAGTATTTTGAAATCAAAAAAGAAGGTGAATTGATTGCTCGAAATATTCCTATGGACCCTGTGCACGTTGATAAAGAGAAACAAATAAAAGCCGATCAGAGAATTTTGAAATTCTTTTCAAAGAGAAATACCTTACTCCTTCGTATAGCTGATATTTTGTTTTTTGCAGGGTTAGTATTTACTGTTGTCGCGGTAGTGACAACTCCAATACTGTTTAATTTTATTGTGCTTGGGCTTTATGGTGTCATGGTAGTTATACGTTTTACAGGTATAGCACAATCTGATATTGGTATTGTTTATGAAGGCAAAGAGCGCCGTCCAGTAAGCAATGCGACAATCCGTGTGTATTCAGCTGTACTAGGTAATGAGGTCGTAAGAAAAATTACTGATTCACGAGGTAGGTTTTATTGTTTAGTTCCAAACGGAAAATATTTCTTTACGATTGAACGTACACCCGGTATTGGTGTTCCAGAAATTGTGTATGAGTCAATACCATTTGAAGTAACAAAAGGGATCTTGAAAGGGCATTGGCGAATATAAAAATACACACAAAAAAGTGCTCGTTTGAGCACTTTTTTGTTATACTATTAGAATGGAATTTTTCCGAAAGCACCATATCGCTTTTCATGTCTTTGCCTTTGCAGTTACATCCCTAATCGCTATCACTACTTTTCTAGGTGGCATTTTTGCGTCTGCTGGATTATCACCATCACTTGCAGATGTGCTTGGCCATGTTACTGCAACTCCTGCAACAGTTATGAGTTATACAAATGGCTCAACTGATAATGGTGACTTTTTCCCAAACTCAGTGGGTTTTAATGTTCCACTTTCTACTGCAGTAGATACTGTGAATCATCGGCTTTTTGTGTCAGATGCGGTCAATAATCGTGTATTAGTTTTTAATTTAAACTCATCAAACATCCCACTTGATCTCACTGCAGATAAAGTACTTGGTCAAGCAGATTTTACGAGTCAAAACTCTGGTACGACGGCAAGTACAATGTCGGCGCCGTATGGCTTAGCATATGATGCTGTGCATAATAGATTGTTTGTTGCCGATGAGGCAAATTTTCGTGTACTTGTTTTTGATACAACAACAATAGTAAATGGGGAGGATGCTATTTATGTATTAGGTCAGCCTGATTTTACAACAGTTTCTGGGGCTATGGATCAAACTGCCACGTATGATCCATATGGAGTATTATACGATCCTATAAACGAGTATCTTTTTGTTTCTCAATATAATGGAAATAGAGTCTCTGTGTTTGATGTCGATCCGGCTACTATTTCAAATGGTTCAAATGCAATTCATCTTTTTGGTCAACCAAATTTCACAACATTCTCAGGAGCAGTTACAATAAATAAACTTGACCGCCCGTATGGTATGGCATATAACAGTAGTGCTAATCGTTTATTTGTTTCTGATACATATAACAATCGTATTGTTGTGTATGATACAACCACAATGACAGACGGCACGCCACTTATAGGCCCAGATGCGTTGTATGTGATCGGTCAATCAAACTTTACTTCAGAAACTTCTGGAACGAGTACAACAAAGTTTGATACTCCTACGGGCCTTGCGCTTGATACATCAAATAACATTCTTTATGTTACCGATACTGCAAATAATCGAATCCTTACTTTTGATGTTACATCAGATAACGCAACAACTGCAACTCACGTACTTGGTCAAGCAGATTTTGTTACAGGTACATCAGGTACAACGGTTGCAAAATTGAAAAATCCTATTGATATTTCAATTGATGATCAGGGGCATATGTATGTTGCAGATACACAAAATAATCGTGTAATTATTTATGATTCAATAACCGCAATTACAAATGGGCAAGATGCTGTTGGGGGATTGGGCCACACAACTTCGAGTTATACATTTGGCTCAACTTCAAATTTTACAGAAGGTGGAGCAAACTCAAACGCCGATACGTATGTTAATCCTTATGGTTTTGAGAATCCCTATGGTATTGCTATGGATGAAACAGGACATCGATTGTTCGTCTCTGATTTTACAAATAACAGAGTACTTGTTTTTAATCTTTCGAACACAAATGCCATAAACGATTATCAAGCAGACTATGTTCTTGGGCAAAGCACGTTCTATTCAAATTCAAGTGGTACAAGCAGTACTACGCTTTCTAACCCTCAGGGAATCGCTTATGATACATCAAACCAGTTGTTGTATGTTGCAGATTCTTCGAATAACCGTGTAGTTGTTTATAATGTCGCTTCTATTACAAATGGTGAAAGTGCTGTCAATGTACTTGGACAAGCGGATCTTTCATCAAGTAGTTCTGGGACTACGAGTGCAACATTAAATTCACCATCATACGTAGCGTATGATGCCACAAATTCTCGATTATTTGTAAGCGATACAGCAAATGGACGAGTTCTCGTATACGACACCACTATACTTACAAATGGTGAAGCTGCGGTCAATGTATTAGGCC
>CAZRBQ010000032.1:0-3848 GCA_964598385.1 uncultured Candidatus Saccharibacteria bacterium | reverse complement strand
ATTTTACGACAGGGACTTCAACACTTAGTCAAAGTAAGATGATGTTTCCATGCGGAATCGCACTTGACCCATCGGGTAATCGTTTATTCGTAGTTGAAGGTTTGAATTCACACCGTGTTCTTGCTTTTGATGTTACACCAGCAACAATTGCAAATGGTGCAAATGCAATTGGTCTGCTTGGTCAAGCAAACTATGGTGTAGGCGTCACCGGAACAACTGCTTCGACATTTAATTATCCAAGTCCAGCTGTGTACGATACCTCAAGCAATATTTTATTTGTCGGTGATTCAGCAAATCACCGTGTTCTTGCTTTTGATGTTGCAACCCTAACGAATGGTGAAAGTGCAATTGGAGTATTTGGTCAAGATGATTTTACGTCAAGTGGAACAAGTGTTGATCAATATGGAACGAGTGGTCCTGATGGTCTCTATTTTGACGTGACAAACAGACGCTTGTTTGTATCATCAGCAGATGATACTACTCATCGTGTAGGGCAGTTTAATCTTGTTAGTTTACCTTCACAATCATTTTCAAGTGGAACAGTAGGTGCGTCATATTCGCAATCAATCACAACAACACAAAGTCAGGGCACAGTATCGTTTGAGTTGGTTTCTGGAACATTGCCAACAGGATTAACGCTTGGATCCTCTAGTATTTCCGGTACGCCGACAACCGCTGGAACATATAATTTTACAATTCGCGCAAAGGATACAATTGGAGGAAGTATATTTTATTCAAATCAACGATCATTTACTGTTACCATTTCTGCACCGTCGGGTGGTGGAGGAGGTGGTGGCCCTGCATGGTGTCAGGATGTAACCGCAAACAATTATGGGGGCACATTGCCATGTATGTACGGCCCTGCAGATCTTTGTCCAAATATTTCTGGTGTTCAGGCAACGATGCCAAATGGAATGATACTTGATAGTTCTGGAAATTGTATAACACCATCAGGACCATATTGTTTTGATTCGCAGGCTTCAAATTATGGTGATCCACTTCCGTGTACTTACGATCAGTCTCAAACTTGCCAAGACCCACTTGCAAACAATATTGGTGGTACGCTTCCATGTACATACACAACAACTCAAACAGTGTGTACTGACGCCCTTGCTTCAAATTATGGTGATCCACTTCCGTGTACCTATGTTCCACCACCAGCAACATGTCAAGATCCTTCAGCAAGTAATTTTGGTTCAGTTGGTACGTGCCTGTATCCTCCACCAATAGTAACTACTTGCCAAGACCCACTTGCAAACAATGTTGGCGGTACGCTTCCGTGTACATACACAACAACTCAAACAGTGTGTACTGATGTAACTGCAAATAATTACGGCGGTACGCTTCCGTGTACTTATCCACCACAAGAGCCAACCTGTGCGACAGACCCATCACTTTGTCCTGTTGTTGTTACGCCACCATCGCCACCTGAAACAACAGGAACAGGGGGGTGTGTTTTGGATGCACCACCAGGTTCGTCAATTGGAACGATTGTTACAACACAAATTACAGGAACATTGTGCGAGACACGATCCATTATCGTTCGTACGGGTGGTCGTATTGTTGATGTTTATAATTCACCATTTGGTGATGTACTTTCAAAAACTATTTCAGCAACGGGATTAATTGTCGGTACTCTTGTTACTTTGTCGACACTTTTGTTTGCAACACCACTTTCATTTTCAGAAATTATTTTGATTCCACAACGTTTGTGGTCATTGCTGTTGATAGCTTTTGGACTTAAAAAACGTATTCGTCCATGGGGTACAGTGTATGATTCTGTCACAAAACAACCACTCGACCCAGCGTATGTGGTGCTCTATGACAAAGATGGTAAAGAGGTAGCAAGCTCAATTACTGATCTTGATGGTAGATACGGATTTTTGGTCGGACCAGGAATCTATCGAATGACTGCACAAAAAACAAACTATGTATTTCCATCACTTGTTCTTTCTCGACATACGCGTGATAAAATTTATCTTGAACTTTACTTCGGAAATTATTTTGAAGTAAAAGATGATACGAGCCTTATTGCTCGAAATATTCCTATGGACCCAGAGAAGTTTGATTGGAATGAATTTGTAAAGCGTGAACAAAAACTCATGAAGTTTTATTCGAAGCGCGATCTGATTTTGACAAAAATTGCTGATGTATTTTTCGGAATAGGTTTTATCTTTTCACTCATTGCACTTATTGTTTCTCCGGTGATTTATAATATTGCAATATTTATTTTGTATCTTATTATGCTTGCTATAAAAGAGACTGGTTTACGACCTAAAAAACTCGGTACTGTTGTTGATCAGGGAGGTAACCCTCTTTCATTTGGTCTCATTCATATTTATTCAAAATCACTTGATACAAAATTAATGACAAAAGTGCTTGATAAAAAAGGTTATTATTTTGCATTAGCACCAAAGGGTACCTATTACGCAGTCATTGAACGAAAAAATCCAGATGGTTCATATACAAAACTCTTTACTTCTCCTGCTTTTGAAGTTGATAATGGAGTGATTAACTTGCAGTTTAAGGTGTAAGGGGGCTAGTCAGGAATCATACCCTAGTTTATACTCCCGATATGCGTCTCACTGATGTAACATCAAAAGACATCCCTGATAGGCCAGGGGTGTACTTTTTTAAAAAAGGCACCACGGTACTTTATATTGGCAAAGCTACTTCGCTTCGAAGTCGGACAAGGAGCTATTTTCTTGATGATGTTATTAAAACTCGTGGACCACATATTGTTGATATGGTTGCGCTTGCCGACACTATTGAATGGCAAGAAACAGATACGGTGCTTGAGGCACTAATTCTTGAGGCAAATTTAATAAAAAAATTTTGGCCTCAATACAACACAAAAGAAAAAGATAATAAAAGTTTTCAGTATGTTGTTATTACAGATGAAGCATTACCACAAATTCGGATATTGCGAGGCAGAAATTTAACGATAAAAAATGAGTTAGAAAAAATCAAGCCCAAAAATATTTTCGGACCATACCCTTCGGGGAGTGCGTTGAAGGAAGCACTAAAAATTATTCGAAAAATTTTTCCGTATCGTGACGAATATTCTTCGAAGAAAAATAATAGTGAATTCTATAAACAACTCGGGCTTTCTCCCGAAACAGGAACAAGTGAACTTGAAAATAGTTATAAGAAAAATATTGCAAACATAATACTTTTTTTACAAGGAAAGAAAAAAAGTATTATTCGATCATTAACACGTGATATGCGTGCATATGCAAAAGCACGTGAGTTTGAAAAAGCTGCTCATGTAAAAAATCAATTGTTTGCCCTTGGACATATAAATGATGTGGCGCTTATTAAAGATGATTCATTGCGTGATCCATGGTCAAATCGAGTTCGTATAGAGGCGTATGATGTGGCACATCTATCAGGAAAGGCGATGGTTGGTGTTATGGTTGTGGTTGTTGATGGGGTTCCACAAAAAGATGAATACAGGCAATTTACAATAAAAAGTCAGAAAAAGAGCAACGACACAGGTGCGCTTCGCGAAATACTTGTACGACGATTCAAACATAATGAATGGCCTTTACCTGATATTTTACTTGTTGATGGTGCTAGTGCTCAACGTAACGTTGCACTTCAGGTGCTTGATGAATATGGTTTAACTATTCCTGTTGTTGCGCTTACTAAGGATGAAAAACACACTCCAAAAAAATTGCAAGGCGAGGAGGGGATAGTAAAAGCCCATGCAACAGCACTGATACTTGCAAATCACGAGGCGCACCGTTTTTCAATCCGACTGCATGCTCGGAAACGCGATAAGGAATTTATTGCTAAAGCGTAGCTGGTGTATACTGTACGTATATGCAACGTATTGGTGTTGTACG
>CAZRBQ010000031.1:0-7254 GCA_964598385.1 uncultured Candidatus Saccharibacteria bacterium | reverse complement strand
AGAAAAAAATTCTTGATATTACAGCAACACCTAAAGGACAAAAGTTTATAAGTATTAAACACACACTTTCTGGCGCCTGGGATCGAATTGAGAAACTACACGAAAATACTGGCGAACTTCGTGGTGTACCTACTGGATTTCGTGATCTCGACAACCTTACTGCAGGATTTCAAAACTCTGACTTAATTATACTTGCAGCTCGACCTTCAATGGGTAAAACAACCCTTGCACTCGATTTCGCTCGTATTGCAGCGACAAGACATAATATCCCTGTGGGTATTTTCTCTTTGGAAATGGACGCGCAACAACTCGTTGATCGCTTGCTGTCTGCAGAGTCACGTGTTAATGCATGGAATCTTCGTACGGGTAAACTTTCCATGGATGCTGAATTTTCACGTTTGCGTGATGCTATGGATAAACTCTCGAAAGCACCCATTTTTATTGATGACACCTCAAGCAACAACATTGCTCGAATGCGTTCGTATGCACGTAGATTAAAGGTTGAGCATGGGCTTGGACTTATTATTGTTGACTATTTGCAACTTATGTCCCCTACAAAAAATTATGACAGCATGGTAAACCAAGTAACTGAAATTTCCCGAGCGCTAAAAGGGCTTGCACGTGATTTGCAAGTACCAGTTATTGCCCTTTCACAGCTTTCGCGTGCGGTTGAGTCACGCGGTGGACGACCGCGACTTTCTGATCTTCGAGATTCCGGTTCAATTGAACAAGATGCCGATATGGTTATGTTTATCCATCGTGAAGATAAGTATAAAGGTCAAGATGAAAAAACAAATATTGCCGAAATCCTCATTGAAAAACACCGTAATGGCCCTGTCGGTAAAGTTGACCTCTACTTTGATGAAAAAACTACTACCTTTATGGACCTTGAAAAAAGTACGCTCTCTGAATTTGCACCCGCTGAAACAAGTAACCCCCTTGATGAATTTTAAAGACAATGAGAGACGACATAGATACATTGGCACGGCTTTTTAGTGAATTCCCTGGTATTGGCGAACGACAGTCAAGGCGTTTTGTGTACGCACTTTTAAACAAACCTCAGGATTATCTTGACTCTCTTTCTGAATCAATAAAACGACTTAAGCAAAAAATTTCTCAATGTAATTCGTGTTTTCGTTTTTTTCCTCGTGATGGTTATGATCTTTGTCCTGAATGCTCCTCTCCACATACTGATAAATCAACACTTCTTATATTAGAAAAGAACTCTGACTTTGAAATAGTCCGTCGTTCAAAATTATATAAAGGACGTTACTTTATTTTAGGTGGCCTAGTACCAATAATTGATAAAACAACAACACAAAAAATTAGAGTCAATGAATTAATCACCGAAGTTGAAAAGCAAGCAAAAAATGGTTTAAAAGAAATAATTATTGCACTTTCGCTCACGCCGCAAGGAGAAAATACAGAACGTCATCTTAAGGAAATGTTAGAACCACTTGCTAGCACCTTTTCATTAACAATTTCAAGTTTAGGAAGAGGTTTGTCAACTGGAAGTGAGCTTGAATACTCGGATGACGAAACGTTGAAATATGCCCTAACCAATCGTAAGTAAAAAGCGTCCATAAAAGGACGCTTTTTACTATTGAATTGAAGATATTTCGACTTTTGAAAATGGCTGTCGGTGCCCATTTCGCTTTAAATAACGACTTTTTGCCTTGTATTTTACAACGAGTACTTTCTTAGCTCTGTCATTACCCTTAAAAATAGCTTTTACAGAAGCGCCGTTAATATAAGGGGTTCCAATCGTAGTATCTGAACCATTATCAACTAAAAGTACTTTGTCAAAAACAATAGTATCACCCACAGCATGGGTTCCTGGGAGTTTCTCAACTACAATAGTATCTCCAACAGATACTTTGTATTGTTTTCCACCTGTCATTATTACTGCAAATTCGCCTTGTGTTGCCTTTTTTGCCATAGTCCCCACAGTATATATATTTTTTGAAAAAAAGCAAGACCTTCTGTTTATTAATTCTATTTAAAATCCACAGTAAAAATAGGATGAAAATAGGATATACTTTAAACATGATTTCAAAGTACACTTACAAGAAACTTACCTGGATTGACCTCGAATCGCCAACCAGAGATGAAATGTTAAGCATTTGTGAAGAATACAACCTTCCGGAACTTGTTGGCGATGAACTCCTTATACCAAACTATCGCTCAAAAGTTGACAAATATGGAGATTTAATGTATTTAATTTTGCACTTCCCAATTCTTTCAGCTAATGCTAAAAAATCTACCGAGCAAGAAATTGATTTTGTAATTGGACATGATTTTCTCATTACAACACACTACGAAACCATTGATCCCCTCAATTCATTTTCACGATTATTTTCAAAAGATTCGATAATGGATAAACGAGTAATAGAACACAATGGTGGTATTCTTTTTTATTTTATGGCAAAAGAGCTCTATCGTCACACTGAACGCGAGCTCGAGGATTTAAACCCTATTCTAAAAAAAATTGAGGAGGGTGTTTTCCAAGGAAATGAAAAAGCAATGGTAGAGCTTATTTCAAAGACAAACAAAAAACTACTTGATTTCAAACAAGCACTTCGATTTCACCACGACTTATTAAGCTCATTCGAAAAATCATCAGTACATTTTTTTGGTGATGAATTTAAATACTATGCTTCAGCTATAGTCGGTGAATACAACAAAACAGTAAACCTTCTTGAGGGACACATTGATTTTCTTAGAGAATTACGAAGTACAAATGATTCACTACTTTCAACAAAAATGAGCAACATTATGAAGAATTTGACAATGGCATCATTTATTGTATTTCCATTATCTCTCATTGCAGGTATTTTTGGTATGAATGCACAACACATGCCAATTATTGGTGCAAATAATGACTTTTGGGTAATTGTAGCTATAATGCTTGTAGCGACTACCTATATGTTTATGTGGTTCCGCTATAAAAAATGGCTATAACACTTTATAACTCACTCACAAAGCAAAAAGAAGAATTTGAGTCACACGGATCGATTGTAACAATGTATCATTGTGGTCCTACTGTTTATGACGTTGCCCATATTGGTAATTTACGCTCATATGTTTTTGCCGATCTTCTTCGAAAAACTTTTGAATATAACGGGTACACCGTAAGACAAGTAATAAATATTACAGATATTGGCCATCTTGCAAGCGATGGGGACGAAGGAGAAGATAAAATGACCAAGGCGCTAAAGCGTGAAGGAAAACCTTTAACGCTCGAAGCAATGCGTGAGGTGGCAGATTTTTATTTTGAAAAGTTTAAAGAAGATATTACAAAACTTGCTATTACATTACCGACATACTTCCCTTTCGCAAGCGATCATATCAACGAAGATATTTCATTGATCGAAACGCTCATTGCAAAGAAACATACTTATACAACAAGTGATGGAATATATTTCGCAACAGATAGTATGAACGGTTATGGAAAACTTGGAGGATTAACTGATAGTAGCGAGCAAGCATCACGAATTGGCATAAATTCAGAGAAAAAAAATCCAAAGGATTTCGCACTTTGGAAATTTAATAATGCTATTGGCTACACTGCTCCATTTGGAAAAGGATTTCCGGGTTGGCATATTGAATGTTCTGCGATGTCAATGAAATACCTTGGTGAAAGTTTTGATATACATACTGGTGGTATTGATCATATTCCTATACATCACAATAATGAAATTGCCCAATCAGAATGCGCAACAGGTAAACCGCTTGCTCGGTTCTGGATGCACAATGAGTTCCTTACTGTTGATGGCGAAAAAATTGCAAAGTCTGTTGGTAATACAATTCATATTAGTGATATTGAAAAACGCTCTATTGCCCCACGAGCATTTCGTTTACTCCTTTTAATGGCACACTACCGTTCACGAATCCACTTCAGCTGGGACGCGCTTGACGGCGCCTCACAATCATTGAAAAGATTACGACGAACAGTAAAGGAGTTACATAATGATGGAGGAAAGATTATTACAAAGTATGAAGAGCAATTTAAGTCTGCACTTAATAATGACCTTAATTCATCCCTTGCACTGAGCATACTCCATGAGATGCTATCAGATTCAAACGAAAATGATGCTGATCGTTATTGCACAGCTCTTCACTTTGATTCTGTGCTTTCACTTGGTTTAGCTGATTATGTTACGCCATTACCAGAAGAAATAATGACACTTATTAAAGACCGTGATCTAGCCAGAAAGGATAAAAACTGGGCACTCTCTGATTCATTACGAGATAAACTTACTGAAAAAGGTTATTTAGTTATGGATGGACCAAATGGAACTGAGGTAGAAAAATTATAATTCGTAAATAACATCTTTCCGTTCAACAACAATTTTCCATTTATTTCTTTTCGCATGACGATATAATGCCATATTAGGATTAAAGCAAATTGGCGTGTCAACTAACTCAAATATTGGTATATCACTCTCTGTATCACCAACACCAATAGATTTTTCCAATGTTAAATTTTCTTTTTGGACTGCCCTCTTTAAGATATTTGCCTTATTTCGTATTAGATGTTCATCAACTATTTTCCCATTAAATTTATCTGAGGGACCTAATTCATAAAACATTCCGTATGTTTTATCAAAACCTAATCGTTTTGCAAAAGGCTCAACAATACCTTTTGGAGAATGGGAAATTGCAAGTAAAAAATAACCTTTTTTCTTTAATGTTTCAGCAAGTTTTCTTGTGTAGTGATACGTATGATCTTTATTTCGAGCAATAACAATCTTTGCAGCTTTATCAAAATCACCATAATATACACCTTTTATATTAGTTGAAAAAACTTTTACAACCGAATTAACATAGTCTTCGTATGTTCCTTTTCTATCAAGCCAATTTTGTTCTGCACGAGCATACTGTAATCGTGTTTTAGGATTAAAAATACCTTCATCAACTAACACTTCAACAAGCTCAATAAGTAAGCTTGATCGAACAATTGTTCCGTCGATATCAAACACTGCGACTTTATTATACTCAGCCATAACTTGATTTTATGAAGAATGTTCTGCTTCTGCAACCTCTGGAAGCTCTACGATAAATGTAGACCCTTTACCGACACCCTGTGATTCTGCCCACACCTTACCGCCATGTGCTTCTACAATTTCCTTAACTAGATATAAACCAAGACCAGAACCACCAGCATTTACTTTTCCACCATCACCTCTACTAAATTTTTCAAAAAGTTTACCCATATTTTCTTCAGAGATTCCCATTCCACTATCGATAATGCTGATACGCAACTTTCCAACTGATGGCTTTGTTACGGCTACTTTTACAAAACCAGACTGTGTATATTTAATCGAGTTATCGACGAGATTGAGTATTGCTTGTCTAATTTTAACTGGGTCTGCTTTAACAACATATCCTCCAAGGTCTTTTTCTTCAAAATCAAGCTGAAGACCTTTATTTTTAGCGGTTACCTTTAATTCATCTGCAATATCTTTAGCAAGTTTTTTAATATCAATCGAACTCATTTCATATTTCATTCCACCTTGTTCAATCTTTGAAACGTCAAGTAAGTCTTCAACAACACGAGCAAGGTTCATACTTGATTGAAAAATACGCTCTATTGCTGTTTTTTGCTCTGGAACTTCAAGTGGTTTAAATGAACCCTCAAGGAGCATTGATGCATAACCTTTGATTGCAGTGAGTGGGCTACGAAGTTGGTGTGACGCCAGTGAAATAAATTCTGTCTTAAGTTTATCGAGACCTTTCAATTTTTCATTCGCATTTTCAAGCTGGATAGTAAGTTTTTGGAGTCGTTCTCTTTGATAAACTTCACGTAAAACGCTACGAATAAGTAATATACTGAACGTAAGTACAAGTATAAAGATAATACTTCTAAATATAAGAGTGCCTGTTGAGTTTGAGAAAACAACTTCAGTAAAAGTAAAAACTGCAAGAAAAAATGAAGCAACTGCTGTTCCAGCAACTTTTACATTGAACAGGTGTTGTTTAAGTATTGCTATTGCGGTAAATATGACAAAGGGTAAAGTAAATAGTGCCCCAAGTGGAATATATCGAGTAGTATTAAAAATAATAGTAAAGACAAGATTGAATAAAATTATAGCTGTAAACATAAACGATACACCGATAACAATCAATTTTATTTGTGAACGTAATTTATTTTTTGCGGCATTTAATTTTTTTAATATTACAAAAAAACCACCCAGCACTAAAAAAACTGCTGTTAGTACAAAAACAATAATTCCAGGCGCTGGCACAGGATGTGAAACGAGTTCACCTGGAATCCTGGTAATGGAAGAAAAAACAAATGGTGTCAACGTTAACAGTGCTACAAATATAGAAAAAGGTATAAGTATAAATTTAAACCATCGAGGCAATATGACGGTTTCTTGAGGAAATACGTACATTAAAGTAAAAAAGGATAGTGCCTGTAATACAGCCAAGCAAATAACGATTCGAATTGTCCATAAAACGAGAAAATCACTTTGAATTTGATAGTTTAAATAATTTGCTACACCCCATGCTAGTGTTACTAAAGAAAAAACGAAGAACATTACATTTGTAATACTTTTCCGATTACTAAAATATACAGCAAAACCAAGCAGTCCGGTTCCGGCTACAGCAATACCAACAGTTAGTAAATCAAAATTAAAACTAAATTCAAACATTTATTTTCGTATTACCTCATTAACTAGCAATCTAGGGCTATGGTGTGGATCGTTGTTATTATACCCCATTCTAAATAAAAATTCTGGATAAAACTCTGTATTTAGTAATTTTTTTATTGATCCTTGTGAATTTTTATAAACAGTGGGGGCACCCCAAGGAGATGTCTTTATATTTTCCTTTATTGCAAGTAGTGCAATTTTTTCATAAAGCTGACCACAAACTACTTTATCTTTTTTTGTATCAGTTTTTGAAGTAATTACAATAATTGCAGGAGTGTGGCTTGAAAAAAGCATTTCATTTTCTTTCCGATTTAATTTATCCATGTTAAAAATCTTTACTAGAAATGGAGCTACCAACGATGGTATTGCTGGAATATTCATACCAAACGCAGGAATCCCAACGTAAGAATGAGTGAAATTATTTTTTACATGATGCGATAACTCTTCTCGGAATGATTTTGAACTCATTAAATGGACAGATGCGTCATTTATTAATTCTCCCAACTTAGCTTTCTGGTCTGTATTACAAATAATTTGATACTGTTCAGTATTTAAATTTTTAATTGTCGCTAAATATGACTCTGGGTTGCGATCA
>CAZRBQ010000030.1:0-7514 GCA_964598385.1 uncultured Candidatus Saccharibacteria bacterium | reverse complement strand
TTCATTAAACTTGTACTTTTTTTCTTTTAGTTTTTCTGCATAGTAAGAAAAATCTTTACCCCACACTTTGTCATACCCTAAATCATACCGTTCAACATGAAGAACAATACCATCACCATTGTCCGTCACCATAACAACAGGAACTTTATACGATAACGCGAGTTCTCGTATAATAATTTTTAACGGTAGATCATCTACTTCCTCAACAATAATATCAAGCTTATTTTCACTTAGCAGTTGTTCTAGATTTTCCTTTGTCAAACCTTCCTGAAGAGAAACAACTTTTGCAAACGGATTATCCTCATAAATTTTTCGTGCTGCAATAATAGTTTTATTTAGACCAACTTGATGTACTCCGGCTACAATTCGGTTTAGGTTTGTTGTATCAAGTTCATCAAAATCTGCAATAACGATTTCTCGTGATATTCCAGCTTGGGTTAATACGAGTGCGACATTACTTCCAACACTCATACCAAAAACACCAACTCGTAGATTTGAAAGTTTCTGCTGTTCCTCAAATGTAATCAAATCTTGATTACGATTTGTTTTCAATCTAAAGTATTCATTTTCAGGCATTGTTTTAACAAGCGTATAGTTCCATGGATAGTAAACATAGACAAAATTATCTTGTTGTCTTTTTGCATACTCTGTAAATTGTTCTGTTGCAAAGCCTTCTTGCTTTTTTTCACCAGAAAATTGAGGATGATCGATAATAAAAAGCTCCTTGATCTGATGTTGATGTGCATCAATGTAAACTGTTTCTGATTTACTTTTTAATGTTTCTACTTCTGCGTCCTTTATAAAAACCGGTTCAAATGTATGTTGCATATAGTTTATATTAGCTTCTTTCATAACAAAATAAAAGGCGTATGCCTTTTATTTTGTTAGATCCCTTCTTTTTTAAGTGCTTCAATAAGTTCGCGTGATTTTCGATTTAGCTTATTTGGAATTTTTACATTAATTTTAATCAAAATATCACCTCTTTTACCTTTTGCAGTAGGAACACCCTTGCCTTTAACACGCAAAACTTCATTCGGCGCTATCCCTTCTGGAATTTTTACTTCAAGCACCCCATCAAGTGTTTCTAAAGTGTATGTCATACCAAGAAGTGCATCAGTCACCTTTAAATCAAGACTCATAACAAGATCGTTTCCTTCCCGAGTAAAAACTTTGTGAGGATTTACAACAATTTTTATATATAGATCACCGGCAGTTCCATGCGGGAATGCTTCTCCCATTCCTGAAAGACGCACCATTTCACCATTATGTATTCCTGCAGGAATACGAACCGTAATTTCTTCTTGTTTTCTTACTACGCCATGTCCATGACAAGTTCCGCATTTTTCTTTCGGAATAGTTCCAGAACCATGACAATGCTCACACTGAACAACGGTTGAAAAAGTACCAAGGAATGAGCGCTTTGTTTCGTGCACTTGTCCTTTACCATTACAATGTGTACAAGTTGTTGTGCCTGATCCTGGTTTTGCGCCCGTACCTACACAAGTATCACAATATGACTGCTTTGTTATAAGAATCTTCCGCTCGGTGCCAAAGACCGCGTCAATAAACGGAATGGATATTTCTGTTGAAATATCCCTACCTCGTGCCGCACGCTGTCTTCCGCCCATACCGCCACCAAAAAAATCTGAAAATATATCACCTAAATCTCCCATATCAAACCCCTGCGCATTTTGAAATCCCGAAAAATCAAAACCACCAAATCCTTGTCCTGGATTAAAACCTTGTGAACCATCAAATCCATGACCGAACTGATCATACTGATTTCGCTTCTTTTCATCAGAAAGAATTTGATATGCTTCGTTTACCTCCTTAAAGCGAGAGTCATCACCAGCATTTTTGTCTGGATGATACTTATGTGCAAGTTTATGAAATGCTTTTTTTATTTCATCCTTGGTAGCTGTTTTATTTACCCCAAGTATTTCATAGTAATCTTTTTTTGCCATAAATTTGAATAGTAATAAGGGTTAATTAAAAAAGCCGACTTTGTTGACGAAAATTATAGCATAAAAACAGCTATTTTCAAGAGCCTACTGAGGCATCCAGAAACGCATTTCGCCTTTTTTCGTAAGTGCTCCCTCCGTTTGTAATTTTGCAATTTTTCTCCTTTCACCACCCGCATTATAGAATCCAGCAGTTCCGTTACTACGCACTACCCTGTGACATGGAATTGTTGGATTATTATTTCTCTTCATTAATGACCCAACAGCACGAAATGCATTTGGATATCCCGCACAATATGCCACATCTTTATAACTCATTACATATCCTTTCGGGATTTTTTTTACAATTGATTGAACAGCATTACTAAAACTATTCTTTTTCATATTCAATTCTATAAATAACACCTGCAGTATCATCAGAAACGTAGAGCGCCTCATCATTACCAAACGCCAACCCTGCAGGTCTTCCAATTTTTGTACCATCACTTGTAAGCCAACCAGTCACAAAATCTACTGGCTCCATATAGGTTCCATCTTCACGAATACCGATAAAAACTAACTTGTAGCCTGTTGGAATACTTCTATTCCAAGAGCCATGGTATGCAACAATAAGTCCATTGAGATACTTCTTAGGCCATAAGTTATTCGTTACAAACGTAAGTCCTAGTGGCGCAGAATGTGCAGGTAAATCAATAAGAGATGGTGTTGTAAAAGGTTTAGTACAAGGATTTCGGATGTAGGTATTTTTATCATACTGTTTATCGTGAATATTATTTCCAAAACAAATTGGCCATCCATAATCATTCCCACCAATAATAGTATTAATTTCATCTGGAGGAAGTTCATCTCCAAGACCATCACGCCCCATCTCTGTTGCAACAATAGAATTATCTTTAGGGTTTATAGTCATGAAAACTGCGTTACGTAACCCTGTCGCATACCGCTCAATAGTTTTTTTCTCAATATTATAAACAGAAATTCCTGCACGAAATGGATCTTTTTCCTTGCATACATCACAGGATGAACCAACAGAAACATAGAGTAGCGAAGGTGTCATCTTATCCCACAAAAGTGATCGTGTGTAATGTCTATCTGTTGCAGATGCTGGAATGTCTATTAATTTCTTTTTATTAGAAAGTGCCCCAGTAACGATATCGTATACGTATGAATCAACTGTATTATGAGTTGCTACATATAATATACATGTCGCACCTTCTTGATCATTGCACGCCAAAGCAAGACCGTGTGGTTTAGGTACATCGCTTATGATTACTTCTCGTATTTCAGCAAAACCATCATTATCCGCATCAACGAGACGCACCACCTTACCCTCCTTAGTTTCTGAAACAATAAGTCTGTATTTTGGATCAAAAACTATTACTCGTGGACCGTTAAGATTGCGAGCATATGTCGAAATTTTAAAACCGTCTGGTACACTCAGTTTCTGCGCCAAAAGATCTTCTTGTTGTTCTTGTGTTTGTAGTGGAATCTCTTTTTTCGGTATAACAATTACACCAATTCTATCTTTAAAAAGAAACACTACAACAACACAAACAATCACGCCAAACACAAATAAACCTGCTTTACGTGTACGTGATTTATTCATTGTTTACTATTTATTTGTAATTTTGTGCCAAAGCCATACTCCAAGAAGAATCGCATCAATCAAAAGTACGAGCATAAACAACCCGCACAATAGACTGAAACCATTTCCCATCATGAGTGGCGCACCATAAGCTAATCTCATCATATATCGTAGTATATCAAATTATTATAAACTTACTCAGTAGTTACACCATCAAACTCTGCCTCATTTGAAAGTGCCTCCACTTTTGTTGCTCGTCTTATTTGATCTTTGTGATGGGCTGGAGAATAAATTGTGTACAATTTTAAAGGCAAAGCTCCCGTGTTTATCACATTATGTTCTGCGCCAGATGGAACAATAACTGCATCTCCGTCTTGTACATCATATTCTGTTTGATTTATTATTACCTTTCCAGTACCTGCCTCGAATCTAAAAAATTGATCATTTTCATTATGAACCTCCATCCCAATATCTTCTCCAGGCAATAAACACATAAGAACAAGTTGCGAGTGAGCTCCAGTGTATAGTACTTTTCTAAAATCATTATTTTCTTTTGTAAGGTCTTCAATAGCTCCTTTATATCCTTTTTTCATAATTATTATAATTACCTTTTAATTAATCTACATGCCCTTGCACTGCACCACATTTTACACTTGGAACTTGTATTGGGAAAGTAATAGCATTTCTATTTTTATAAATGTATACATCATCATTATACACATAGTCACCCTCGCTAATATACGCTTCAAACGAATTAAACTTAATAATTTTTTCTTCTGTTGTTGGTACCCCACCATTATAGTAACTAAAGAGTCCATCAAGTATTCTCCCTTCTTTATTTTTCGTTGTTGTCCCTAATATTGTTCCTTGAACCGGATCTTTACCTGCAGGAAAAAAATCAAGTTTACCCTTAACACTATCACCAACAACAGAAAGCTTAATTGATATAACATCAGCATAGCCAGTTTGGCCAAGTAATGATGAGAAATAACAAAGTTCAGTAGTGTTATTTGTTGCCCATGTGCTTCGTTCAAAGAAAAAAATCGCAACACCAGAAAGTGCAACAATGACAACAAACATTACAACTGTAAATGGACGAACTACCATATACGTAAAGTATAGCACGTGCGGTATACTATTGTTATGAAGGAATACCTTGGTTTATTAGCAGGAATACTTGCACTTATTGGTCATGCTCCGTATTTAGTTTCTGTAATCCGTGGTAAAACAACACCCCATCCGCTCACCTGGCTTTCTTGGTCCATAGTCACAACCATAACTTTCATGGGACAACTTGTAAAAGGTGGTGGTTATGGAACACTCGCAACTGGACTATCAGGTTTATTTACAATTTTTATCTTTTTTTATTCACTCAAATACGGCTTTCAACATGTACGACATCAGGATACTTATTTTTTTCTTGCATCATTGACCGGTGTAGTTATATGGATCCTAACCCATGAACCTACTTATGCAGTAATTATTGCTGTTTCAGTTGATATTATTGCATTTATACCAACACTGAGAAAAACATGGCACAAACCCTCATCTGAAATTCCAATTTTATACGCTACGAATATTGCGAAACATTTTCTTATCCTTCTCGCACTTGGTGCATACAATATTGCAACAACACTTCATTCCATTGTAATGCTTTTTACAAATACACTAATGATTTTATTCATTTTCAGGAATAAATTAACCAGCATAAAAGCCCCATAATGGGGCTTTTATTTATGAAAGGTGTTTTGAAACAAGCTTTGTCATTTCAAACATACTCACGGTTGCTTTTCCTCCAAACACTTTTTTGAGGGCAGCATCTGCGTTAATATTACGCTTATTTTTTTCATCTTGAAGATTATTCTTCTTGATATATGCCCAAAGTTTTTTTACAACTTCAGATCGTGGCATTGGGCCTTTGCCAATAACTTCAGCAAGATCATCGCTAATTGCCATTGGCTTCATAAACGCAGCGTTAGCTTTTTGTACCATATGCGTTACATATTTGCCTACTTACATAGGCAACACTTTTAATTAATAACCTGTCTAGTATACCATAAATAATGTATTTGTGCCCTACTCTGTGTAAAACTTGACGAATAGTATAATTGATTTCAAAATTGTATTTCTTAAAAAAAGAAACCCATCCTTTGGGGATGGGTTTTTATTCTACTCTAAAAAAGATATTCACTCACGTTGTGTGTAGCTGACACTGGGCGCATGCTGAGCGACCGGATCGTTCTCGTTGATGATTTCAGCATAGTGCGCGGGTGGCCAGGACACGATGTCCGGCGGCCGGGGATGGTCGAGCAGCTGGTTGAAACCGAGGTAACAGGTGTGGTCCAGGATGGACACGGAACCGGCCAGGATCTTGGCGGGATGGTTACTGGGATGATGGTTACTTTGGGCGTAGGCCTTTTTGGGTGCAAACGCCCAGCTGATCGCAAGAGTCACCGCGATCAGCAATCCGAAAATGAACATCGTTCTCTTCATGAGGATTACTGTTTAGTTATTAGTTAGACAAAGAACTTTTTACTCTGCTATTATATACCTTTAAATTTATTTGTCAAGTACTTTAAATAACTTCTCCTAAAAATGGAAATGGTAGCTTTTCCACCTTATTATTAAAGGTTTTTTTAGATTTATTTGTTTTATAAAGCGCAAGTGACCCTAAAGAAACAATACTTCCCCTCCCAAACTTCTTGGTTATTTGATCAATAGTAGTTCCAATTTTATTTATTGAAAAATGATTTTTTTGAACATTAAACAAATCATATGTCACTCTATCACTTGGCATAAGCGACAGAAGAGTAACTCCAGTAGAACGATATCTTACTCCGTTTTGAAAACATTCTCTTATATTTTTTTCTAAAAATGGAACTACCGAGAGATCATTGTTTGTAAAAAACGGTAATGTAATTTCTTTTGTGTGATATTCAAACGTTTTAGTTTTTAATTCTATTACAACAGTATTAGTTACCACATTATTTTTTCGAGCACGTCCGCACACAATTTCAAGATTTTTTAATATATGTGCAACTATTGTTTCATAATTGTTTTCAAGTGACATAAAACTTTTTGTAGACTGTAACGAAGAAGGTATTCTTGTTTGTCTTTCTAAAGAAAAAATTTGAATACCAGAAAGTTCATACCACAAGGCAACCACAGGTTTAGCATATTTTTTCTCGATAATAGCTTTAGGCGTTTGTATAAACTCTAAAGCATTAGTAATACGATCTAAGCGTAGTTGGACTGCAGTGCTACGACCAATACCCCACACCGCATCAATAGACAATTTTGACAACACGTCGTTCACATATTCATCTCGTAAAATAGTACACCCATTTGGTTTTTGTAATTTTGAAGCAACTTTTGCAAGCACTTTAGTGCGTGCTACCCCGAATGAAAAAGTAATACCAAGCTCATTTTGTAGATTCTGTTTTATTTTTTGAGTAAATACTTTTATCTCATCCCATGAAGCAAATCTATCCCCTCTAGCAAATCCGAAACATTCATCAATACTATAAGACTCTACCTGGTCAAGATAACGAGATACTATTGCAATAAGTCGTTTTGAATATTCTTTATATAATTCGAAGTGTGAAGGGAGAATAATTACTTCGGGGTAATATTTTTTAACTTTCCATAAGGGCATTCCACGAACAATACCAAGTGCCTTTGCTTCATAGGTAAAAGCTGTAGCAATACCACGCTCTTGCCCAACAACAACAGGCCGACCTCTTAAATGAGGGTAACGAGCAATTTCACATTGCGCAAAAAAAGCATCACCATCAACATGGAAAATATATCCCCTCGTCATATTATGCGAATTTTCTGATAATAGCCTTAACAACAGCAACTACTCGTAATGACTCCTTAGGATACAGTGGTGGATAGTTTTTATTTGCAGGTTCAAGAAAAAAATAACTACCCTGTTTTCGTAAGTATTTCATAGTAAATTGACCGTC
>CAZRBQ010000029.1:0-7567 GCA_964598385.1 uncultured Candidatus Saccharibacteria bacterium | reverse complement strand
CCAAAGCGAGCAAACACAATCGATCCACATAACAAGGTACGAATCATTCGTGCGCTTGAAATTATATCAGTCCTTGGAAAAGTTCCTTCAATTAAGAAAAAAAGCTCCTATACTGTTACATGGATAGGACTACGAACAAAAGATGATGAGGAGCTTCGCAAAAGAATTATTACGCGTGTACATTCGAGGATAAAAAAAGGAATGCTTACTGAGGCACTACAATTACACAAAAATGGTCTCACGTGGAAACGTATGCGTGAGCTTGGCCTTGAATACAGATTTCTTGCAGATTTTCACACTAAAAAAATAACAAAAGAAGAGCTTCTTACAAAACTACCAATTGCAATTTATCAATACGCAAAGCGACAAATGACATGGTTTAAACGCAATAAAAATATTACTTGGTACACAATATAAATTATCGTTGTCTGCTATTGCATACAAAAACAAAGCGCACCTGCGCTTTGTTTTTGTATGCGGGCGATGAGGGAATCGAACCCCCACCAAAGGTTTTGGAGACCTTCGTTCTACCATTAAACTAATCGCCCATCTCCCCCTCCCACAATACGTGGGTATTTGGAGAAACGCAAGGCACATAACTAATACTGTTAGACCTTACTTGACCCATATGTTGGGCCCATATTCAAAAGAACAAACAAAAAAAGAAAAGTAAACTTTTCTTTTTTTGTATAGAGAGTATAGCAAATGAAGGCGTGTAATAACAATTATTTTTTTACTTCCTTGTGCTTTGTATTTACTTTACACCACTTGCAGTACTTATTAAGCTCAATGTTTCGCGTAACAAGCTTCTTATTTTTGCTTGACCAGTAGTTAATGCGCTTACATTTCCCACACCCAAGTTTTATAAGTCTATCCTGTGACATAGTAGCTTGAGATTACTATAAAATATGACAAAAGGCAAGATGCCCACCTTCCCATTGAAAAAGCCAATAAATTATGTATACTAGGGAGTACTTGCGTCGGTGGCGGAGTGGTCAATCGCACTTGACTGTAAATCAAGCGGCTTTATGCCTACGAAGGTTCGAATCCTTCCCGGCGCACCATTAAAAAACCAGAGGTATGTCCTCTGGTTTTTTAATTATACTACCTTCGATCCTCGTGAGGTTTTTAGATTACTCTTTACTTTTCCTCGAGATTTCCTATTTTCAATCGTTAATTCATTATTTTTACAATCAACAAATATTGTATCACCTGAACCAACACTGTTCCCGATAATATATGTTGCAATTGGATTAAGTATTTTTGATTGAATAATCCTATTAAGTGGTCGGGCTCCATAATGAGGATCATATCCCTGCTCTGCGAGATAGTCGTATGCTTTTTCGGATATTTCAAGATTAATTTCCTTTGCCTGCAATCGATCACGAACAATTGTCGTGCGGAGTTGTACTATTTCTTTGATCGCCTCTTTTGAAAGCACGTCAAAAATAATAATTTCATCAACACGATTCAAAAATTCTGGCCTAAAATGATCTTTCAAACTTGTGTGCACCTTGTCTTTCATGTCAGCATAATCTTCTGCTTGGTTTTTATTTGAAAAACCAATTGACTCCATTTTATCAATAAAGTGCGAGCCAATATTTGAAGTCATCACTATGATAGTATTTTTGAAATTTACTGGACGTCCCTTATTGTCGGTAAGTCGTCCTTCATCAAGCACTTGGAGAAGTATATTAAATACTTCTGGGTGCGCTTTTTCAATTTCATCAAAAAGTACTACTGAATATGGTCGATGACGCACTGATTCTGTTAACTGACCCGCCTCATCATACCCCACATATCCTGGTGGTGAACCAACAAGTTTTGAAACACTGTGACGTTCCATGTATTCTGACATATCAACACGAATGAGTGCTCGATCATCATTAAACATAAACTGTGCGAGTGCTTTAGTAAGTTCTGTTTTTCCTACTCCAGTTGGACCAAGGAAAATAAATGATCCGATAGGTCGATTTGGATCTGCAATACCAGCACGAGAACGTCTGACAACGTCAGCAATACGATGAATTGCTTCATCTTGTCCTACAACACGCTTACGGAGTTCATCTTCCATTCGAGCAAGTTTTTCTCGTTCTTCTTCAAGCATTTTTGCAAGCGGTATACCTGTCCATCGTGCAACTACTTCTGCAATTTCCTCTTCTGTAATTTCTTCTTTTAGAATTCGACGAGATTTTTGTAATTTTTTCAAGCGAGCAAGTTTTCCATCAAGTTCTTTTTGTAGTGAAGGGATTTTTCCATAACGAATTTCTGCTGCTTTTCCGAGATCTGAACGCATTTCAGCATTTTCTGCTTCAAGACGAAGTGCTTCAAGCTCTTTTTTGATAGTACGAATTTCAATAACAATCGTTTTCTCATTCTGCCACTTTAACTCAAGTTCACGGGTTTTTTCATGGAGGTTTGCTATTTCAGTATCGATTGCTTTAATGCGCTGTCGTGTATGCTTAGCATCTTCTGGATGTGTTTCAATTTCTTTTTTTAGCGCTTCCTTTTCAATTTCAAAACGCTTGATTCGTCGATGTGCATCTTCAAGAACTGGTGGTTTATTTTCAAGAGCAATACGAAGTGCTGATGCAGCTTCATCAATAAGATCGACTGCCTTATCTGGCAAATATCGATTTGTTATATAGCGAGAAGATAAATTCACTGCAGCAATAATCGCATCATCAGTTATGCGCACCCCATGATATAGCTCATATTTTTCCTTCAATCCTCGCAAAATAGCAATTGCATCTTCTGTGGAAGGTTCATCAATGTAAACAGGTTGAAATCGTCGTGCGAGTGCAGGGTCTTTTTCAATATGTTTTTGATATTCTTTGAGTGTTGTTGCACCAATAGCGCGCAATTCACCTCGCGCAAGTGCTGGCTTGAGTAAATTCGCAGCATCCATTGCCCCTTCTGATGCACCTGCACCTACAATTGTATGTATTTCATCAATAAACAAAATTATTTTTCCATCTGCTCTTTCAATTTCTTTCATGATTGCTTTCAATCGCTCCTCAAATTCACCTCGGTATTTTGTTCCCGCAATCAAAGAACCAAGATCGAGCGACACAAGCTCTTTATCTTTAAGAGATTCTGTAACATCACCACGAGCGATACGTGAAGCGAGTCCTTCAACAACTGCGGTTTTTCCGGTGCCTGGTTCACCAATTAATATCGGATTATTTTTCGTTCGTCGTGATAAAATCTGCATTATTCGCATTATTTCAGTATCACGCCCAATAACTGGATCAAGCTTGTCTTCCTTCGCAAGTTTTGTGAGATTTCGCGTATATTTTGTAAGCATGCGCATCTTCTTTGGCGTATGTGTTTCCGCAATGTTTTCACTACGAAATTCTTGAATAATTTTTATTACCGCCTCCTTGCTTACTTTAAATCTACTTATTAACTCTCGCGCCTCTGAAGGAACTTCAAGTATCGCAACCAAAAGATGCTCGGTTGAAACAAATTCGTCCTTTAATCCATGAGCGATACGTACTGAATTCTCAAGTACTTGCGCAAAATCTGGTGTAAGGAAAATCTGATATGAAGGTGTTGCACTCGCCCGTGATTCAGGTCCTTCAATCGCTTCAATAAGCGAATCAGAAAGTAAAATAGTATCCACTTCAAGTCGCTCAAGAATAGACATCACCATCGACTCTTCTTGGAGAATAAGAGCAGTTAAAAGATGGACGGAGTTTACATGATTTTGTCCACGTTCAATAGCAAGTTCGTGTGCTTTTTTTATTGCTTCTTTTGCTTTTGTTGTGAAATTATTAATATTTGGTGGCATAGTACAAAGTATTTTACAATTATATATTAAAAAGTCAATATCATTCAATCTATTATGACCTTCATCCTAAGTGTACCATGAGTCTTATTTCATTTCTTTTGCAATATGCACTACTTCGTGAAGCGTTTTGAGTAATTCATTTAATTGATTTCGTGTTGTTTCCCTGCCAAAACTTATTCTTAGACTCCCCATCTGACTAGCATTATTTGTCTTATACATTGCACGAATAACGTGCGATTCTTCTTCATTATCACTATCGCAAGCACTTTTTGCAGAAACAAAGATACCCCGTGCATCAAGCCGAACAACAAGCTCTTCACTTTCCACCCCTTCAATACTTATATTTATATTATTTGGAGTACGTTCAGTTTTTGAACCATTAATTCGAATATTTTTAAATTGCTTTTCAAGTTCATTAAAAAACCATTGTTGTAAAGATTTCAATCGTGCATTTTCTTTTATTGAAAGTGCCTGTGCTTTTTCAAGGGCGTATGTAAACCCTGCAATCAATGGAATGTTTTCAGTTCCAGAACGTAACCCAAACTCCTGCCCCCCACCAGTAAGAAGTGGGTCGCAATGAATACCTCGACGTACATAAAGCGCCCCAACTCCTTTTGGACCATATATTTTTCCACTTGAAAGTGTCATTGCATCTACTCCAAGAGTCGGAATATTGAGCGGGAGATACAGTGGTGCTTGCGATGCATCAGTATGAATATATGGGTAACTATTGTGTGTTACAGTTTTTCGATAATGCCTAATAATTTTTGCAATTTCTCGCAATGGCTGAATCGTGCCAATTTCATTATTTACATAGTGCACAGAAACAAGCACAGTATTCGGCTTCAAAAGATCACGCAATATTGAGGTATCAACAATACCATCAGTAGTAACTGGAAGATGGGAAATTTCTGCACACTGATCACGCTCAAGCGCTGCGCAAGTTTCAAGTATAGAAGCATGTTCGATTGCACTTACGATTATATGAGGAATAGTCTTTGTTGCTCTATAATATGCACCGACAACACCTTGTATCATGAGTACGTTTGCTTCGGTTGCTCCGCTTGTAAAAACAACTTCTTTTGGCACCACTGACAAAACGGCGGCAACTTTTGAACGCAATTCATTTAATTTCGAATGCGCCTTCACCCCAAGTGAATGTAATGCACTTGGATTCGCATATTCTGTCTTCATTGTTTTTTCAATAACAGAAAAAACACCCGCATCGATCGGGGTAGCCGATGCATAATCAAAATACATGCTCTTTATTGACTGCTTTTTAGCTTTCTGTTTACGTACAACCTTCTTCATACTCTTATTGTGCATACTCTTTTATAAATTGCAAAATCACGTTTTTTTAGTATAATGATGTTCTGTATGAGTATCTATCTTGACTATGGACTATACGCTCTTGGTGTACTTGTGATAATTCTCACGCTATGGAATATCCGGACTGAGATGCGCCTGCGATCATTACTAAGAGGCAAAAGCGGTGAAAGCCTTGAAGCAACCATACACAATCTTGTTGATGCAGCGGAAGTACTTCACAAGCGACAAGATGACATTATTGCCATGGTAAGCAATATCGACGGACGAGTAAAATCAAGTATTCGTGGCGTAGAGCTTATCCGATTTAATCCGTTTGAAGATGCTGGAAGTAATCAAAGTTTTGCGATAGCTCTTCTAAATGAAGAGGGTGACGGCGTAGTGCTTTCAAGCTTATACTCTCGAGACCGCATGAGTATTTTTGCAAAACCAGTAAAAAGTCTTGCTTCTAATCACGATCTCACAACAGAAGAAAAAGAGGTTATCGCACGCGCACAGCGAACATCCTAATCAAAAACAAACAAAATATATGAGTAAACAATCAGGCCAAACAACAATAGAACGCTCGCCTGTGGTCGTAGTAATGGGACACATTGACCACGGTAAATCTACCCTGCTCGATTTTATTCGAAAGAGTAATATTGTAGATAAAGAAGCTGGTGGTATCACACAACATCTTTCTGCCTATGAAATTTCACACAAAGATGAACATGGAATAGATAAACGTATCACCTTTCTCGACACACCTGGACATGAATCATTTTCAGGAATGCGCGCACGCGGAGCAAAAACAGCTGATATAGCTATTCTTGTTGTTTCTGCGGAAGATTCAGTAAAACAACAAACCCTTGAAGCATGGAAAACAATCGAAGGGAGTGGCATCGCCCCTATTGTTGCAATTAATAAAATTGATCGCCCAGGAGCAAATGTTGAAAAAACAAAAAATGATTCAACTGAAAACGGTATTTATCTTGAAGGATACGGTGGTGATATCCCCTATGTCGCAATTTCTGCAAAAGAAGGCACTGGTGTCTCTGATCTTCTTGATGTAATACTACTCGTTGCTGAAATGAAAGAACTGCGTGGCACACAAAACAAGCCAGCTGAAGGTGTAGTTATTGAAGCACATTTAGATGTAAAACGTGGCATATCAGCAAGTCTTGTTATTAAAGATGGCACGTTACGAAGTGGTATGTTTGTTGTTGCAGATGATGCAATTGCAACAACACGAATTTTTGAAGATTTTCTCGGTGCACCAATTAAAGAAGCTAGTTTTTCATCCCCTATTCGTATCACAGGTTTTTCAAAGCTTCCACCTGCAGGAAGTATGTTTTTTGCATATGAAAAGAAAAAAGAGGCAGAAGAAGCAGTACAAAAAAACCAAGATGCTCAAAAAAGCGCACGAAATACGCCTGTCGCTCAAGATACAAAAAAACGGATTCCCCTCATTATAAAAACTGACGTACTAGGTACGCGTGAAGCAATCGAAAAAGAAATCCAGAAATTGGAACTTGATGAAATTGGTTTTAAAATAATTGGCTCAGGCGTCGGAGCAATTGCTGAAAATGATTTAAAGCTTGCCTCATCTGACACAGAAAGTATTGTCGTTGGTTTTAATGTAAAAATTGATGCAAGTGCTCGTGATATCAACGAGTCACTTGGTATTACAATCCAAACCTTTGATGTTATCTATAAACTTATTGATTATCTTAAGACACTCATAGAAGAACGCCGCCCTCGACACGAAATACCAGAAGTAACAGGTTCAGCAAAAATTCTTAAGTGTTTTAGTGCGACAAAAGATAAACAAGTAGTGGGTGGGAAGGTTGTCACTGGAACTATCAGTGCACACTCTCAAGTGCGAATTTTACGACGTGATAACGAAATTGGTACAGGGAAAATTATTGAATTACAGGTTGGAAAAATAAAATCAAAAGATGTTGCGGAAGGAAATGAATGTGGCATGATGATTGAAACTAAAACTGAACTTGCACCTGGTGACGTTATTGAGTCATTTATTATGGTAACAAAATAACCTATGGCTGACACAAATCATGCAAAAAAACTTGGCGAAGAGCTCCGCAAACATGCAGCATATTTTCTTGAAAGAGAAAGTAACAATCAATCTCTCATCACAGTAACACAATGTAGTGTTTCTGATGATTCAAAATATGCAACAGTGTTTATTACAGTACTCCCTGAAACAAAAGAACAAGCAGTACTCGATTTTGCAAATCGCAATAAAGATGCACTTCGTGATTACATAAAGAAGCACACCAGAACACGAATTATCCCCTATTTTGATATTAAGATTGATTTAGGCGAGAAAAATAGACAAACAGTAGATACGTTACTCCGTGAGTCTCCTGATTCAAAAACATTCTAAAATCTGCTACTATTGAGTACGTACTTAAAAGTACTGGCCTAGTCGTCAAGTGGTAAGACAAG
>CAZRBQ010000028.1:0-7934 GCA_964598385.1 uncultured Candidatus Saccharibacteria bacterium | reverse complement strand
GAATACTCTTATACTGATTGGAATGTAAACCCGATCGGCTCAGGTCCCTATAAAATTAAATCAATTACCAGAAAATCTTCTGGTATTCCTGGAATATATACACTTTTACCATTCAAAAATCATCTAGGAGGTGTGTCGTTTGTTAGACGACTTTCTATTCACTTTTACGCAAACGAAAAAGAACTCATCCGTGCATTAAAAAGTGGTGAGATCGACCAAGTAAATGCTATCAATCCAAAAAGTGCACGCGAACTTGTTGATGCTGGGTACACTGTACAAACAACAACACTCCCTCGCGTATTTGGCTTATATTTCAATTACAACGAAAACAAAATCTTTACAAACAAAAAAGTTATACGTGCGTTTGATATGGCAATCAACAAAAATGCAATTATTGAATCAGTACTCGCAGGATTTGGACAAGCAATTGATAGTCCGATCCCACCGCATTTGTTAGAAGATAACCTACTTGAAGGAACAACAAAAACAATTGTATCCTCGTTTAATCCTGATGAGGCGCGCGCACTTCTTGCGAGTGATGGCTGGAAACCCGGAGCTGACGGTGTCCTAACAAAAGGAAGCGGAAAAACACTTGAGCGACTTTCATTTTCAATTGCAACCGGTGATAGTCCTGAGCTACGCGATGCAGTTACAATGATTAAAGATAATCTCACAGCAATAGGCGCAGAAGTTGAAATGAAAGTATTTGAAATCGGAACCCTTAACCAAAATGTTATTCGGCCACGAAAATATGATGCGCTATTTTTTGGGCAAGTTGTAAATCATGAATCAGACCTTATGGCATTCTGGCACTCATCTCAACGAAATGATCCCGGGCTAAACATTGCACTTTATGCAAACCAAAAAACTGACAAACTACTTGAAAGTGCCCTTGTGACTCAAGATGAATCTCTTAGAAATCAAAAATTTATACAGTTTGAAGAAGAGATAAAGCGTGATCTTCCAGCAGTATTTGTATACTCTCCAGACTTTATCTATATAACTAAACCTGAGGTAGATGGGAGAACATTAACCGCACTCGCTCAACCTCAAGAACGATTTATTAACAGTAACGAGTGGTATATCGAGAAAGATCATGTATGGAGATTCTTTCTACCAAACACTCCCGCAATTGATTAACACTATTTTTAAAAAATATGAAAACAGACAAACAACCAGGCGAACAGCATCAACAACACGAAAAAAGAACATTTCATCGAAATGTTTCTGCAACACAACACACAAAACACACGACACATCAACAAAACAGCACTTCTTCCCCGCAAAGATCACATAGACCAAAAAAGATTTCCGGAAAACGGCCACACCGCGCTGGAAGCTACCAATTCCGCGATTTTGGTGGACGCCAAAAAACACGTGTTATGCGAAAGGCAAACAGTGAAGCGCAAAAAACAGAAAAGCCTTCTGTAAAACCACGACAGACTGCCCACATTCCTGAAATTGAAGCAGGTGTGCTTCGTGTTATACCGCTCGGCGGTGTTGAACAAGTCGGACAAAATATGACTGCACTTGAATTTGGAAATGACATTATTATTGTTGATGCAGGTATGCAGTTTGCCACAAACGATACTCCGGGAATTGATTATATTATTCCGAATACAAAATACCTTGAAGAACGAAAAGAAAAAATTAGAGGTCTTTTTATCACACACGGCCCCCTAGATCATATTGGTGCGATACCCGCATTTATTACCAGAATCGGCAACCCTCCAATTTACAGCCGTGAATTTGGAGCAGCAATGATCATGAAGCGTCATGAAGAATTTCCACATCTTCCAAAGCTCAATATGAATATTGTCGGTGCTGAAGATACTATTCGTGCAGGAGAAAACTTTGTTGTTAAAACATTTGCTATTTCCCACACCATTCCCGATTCGATGGGTCTCTTTATTGGTACCCCAATTGGAGATGTCGCTCTTATTGAGGATGTTCGAGTAGACAACGTTGATGGTGTACCTACTGATGAAGAAGTTGAGCAATATAAACGTTTTAAGGATAAAAATATTCTCCTTTTAACAATGGATTCAACATCTATCGAAAAACCAGGATTCTCTCTTTCTGAAAATACTGTTATAAAAAATATTGAAAAAATTATTCGAGAAACACCAGGACGATTAATTATTTCAACATTTGCATCACAGGTTGAACGAATTGTTGCAATCATTGAACTTGCAGAAAAATATGGAAGAAAAGTTGTAGCTGATGGTAGAAGCATGAAAACAAATATTGAAATTTCGAAACAACTTGGAATTCTTAAGTCAAAGAATATTATCACACTTGAAGAAATTGGAGACTTCCCTCCAAACAAGATTCTTATGCTTGTTACTGGTGCACAGGGTGAGGAATTTGCGGCACTCATGCGAATATCAAATAAAACTCACCGTCAAATCAAACTTGATAAAACTGACACTATCCTCCTCTCCTCATCAGTAATTCCAGGAAATGAGGAAGCAATCACAAAACTAAAAGATAACCTCTATCGTTCAGACGCAAAGATTATTACCTATCGTGATTCTGATGTACACGCATCGGGTCATGGAAATCGTGCAGAACTTGAATGGATTCACCGTCAATTTAATTACAAGTATTTTATGCCACTTCACGGAAATCACTATATGCTTAAACAGCATGCGGAGCTTTCACGACAAATAGGAACATCAGTAGATAACGTCATTGTTCCAGACAATGGATCAATTATCGAACTCTATAATAATGGAAATAGTATTCGAGTTAGAAAAGAAAAAGCCCCTTCTGAAATGATGATGGTTGACGGGTTTGCAATTGGTAACGAACAAGAGGTTGTTATCCGAGATCGACAAATGCTCGCACAAGACGGAATGTTCGTAATAATCGCTACCGTTGACACAACATCAGGAAAACTCAAAAAATCTCCTGACTTGATTTCTCGAGGATTCGTATATTTGAAAGAGAACCAAGAACTCCTACGACAAGCTCGCCTTCTCATTAAAAAAACGATTGAGGATGGTATTCGAGGTCAAAATCCAATTAACTTTGATAGTGTAAAAGCTTCAGTTGGTGATGTTACTTCACGCTTTCTCTTCCAAAAAACTGCAAAACGTCCGCTTGTTATTCCAGTAGTACTTTCTGTCTAACTCACATAAAAAGCCGTGCGTGAAGCACGGCTTTTTATGTATTCCCCACGACAGCATTGAAACTTTGTTTTATACTTATTACAAATGCGACAACATTCTCGGAGTCCACTATTTTATATCTATCTTGCAACATTTCTTTTTTCTACGCATCAAGCACTCACTGCGTATGTTAATTCTACCTATTTAAGTAATTATATTTCAAATAATCTTGTTGGATTATTATTTTCAATTGGCGCACTTGCCACATTAATCGGACTCTCAATCATCCCACGCTTTACCGCACGGTTTGGAAATTATAAAACAACCCTTGGACTTTATATAACTTCAGGTAGTTTACTATTTCTTGTTGGAATGAGTTTTTCTCCATGGGTTACACTTGGGGCATTCGTATTTTATCTTTGCGCAAATAATCTAATTATTTACTCAACCGACATCTTTGTTGAGCATTACGCAAAACGAAAAACTGTTGGGCACAGTCGTGGACTATACCTAACACTCGTAAATCTTGCATGGGTTGCAGCACCATTACTTGCAGGTTATATAGCTTCATCACTTGGCTATGCAGCACTTTATGGAATTTCATTCGCTTATCTATTATTTGGTGGTTATATCATTGGCATAACATGTAAAGAGTATAAAGACGCGCAGTATACTCGAGTACCTGTTATTCAATCCCTACTTTTTGTTCATAAGAATAAAGACATCGAAAGGATAATCAGTGCAAATTTTATCTTGCAATTTTTTTATGCATGGATGGTTATTTATGCACCGCTTTATCTCTATAACATTATCGGGCTTTCCTGGAGTGAGATAGGTATTATTTTTACTATTATGCTTACCCCTTTTGTTATTCTTGAATATCCGCTTGGTGTTATTGCAGATAAGTATCTAGGTGAAAAAGAAATACTTATGCTTGGGTTTGGTATTGCAGGAACAGCAACCATTGTATTTGGAACACTCGGAGAATCAGTACCTCTTGCTGCTTGGGGCTTTGTTTTGTTTCTTACTCGAGTAGGAGCATCAATGATTGAAAGCATGACTGAAATTTACTTTTTCAAAAAGATTACTGATCGAAATACCAATATTATCAGCGTATTCCGAAACACAATTCCTGTTGCCTACACAATAGCTCCAATTATTGCGAGCGTACTACTCTTCCGCTTGCCTTATCAAGCACTTTTTGTAATACTTGGATTTATTTGCTGGATGGGAATTTTCCTCTCGCTACGAATCCATGACACACGATAATACCCCTATTCGTATAAACAAATACCTAGCTGACTGTGGCTACGCAACAAGAGCCTCAGCAGACAAACTCATACAGGAGAAAAAAGTATATGTAAATGGGGTGCTTGCAACCATAGGTCAAAAAATTAACCTTTCTGATATAGTCGAGGTCAAAAATGTAAAGACTACTTACCATTACTATAAATATTTTAAACCGACAGGAATTACAACAACAAAAGACAGAAATGAAATTGATATTATTTCTCATTTGAAAAAACAAGGGCTTATACAAACACAAAAACTTTTTCCTGTAGGAAGACTCGACAAAGATTCTGATGGTTTAATTATACTTACTGATGATGGACGGATCACCAATAGACTTCTCAATCCAGACTTTTTTCATGAAAAAGAATACTTTGTAACCCTAGGTAAGCCCGCCACAGCATCTGCCCTCGAACGACTAGCTCGCGGTGTTGTACTTCAAAAAGACCTAAAAATTAAACGATTTAAAACACGGCCAGCACAAATACGAAAAGTTTCTGAAACAGAATTTTATATAACAATTACTGAGGGAAAAAATAGGCAAATCAGACGTATGTGTAGTGCTGTTGGTTTACAATTACGTACACTAACTCGAATTAGAATTCTTTCTATAACCTTAGGGAAAATGAAACCTGATACACTTCTACCGTTTACTACATCTGAACAAAAAGAGTTTTTAACTTCTCTTTCACTATCGGTTTAAAATAAAAAACCCCCTTTTTAGGGGGGTATACTACAGCACAAACATGACTGCTAAAGATTCTGGAAGCACACCAGAGTATTCCCTGTTAAGAATAGAGGGTCTACTTGATGTTACCTCAAGAAGTGGCACGTACATCTTTTCTGTTCGCTCTTTACGTCGCAACAATCCAGGTGCTACAACATATCGTGAAGAAAGAAAACAACGCGCCCCAGAATCGCCGTGTTGAACACTTTCAATAAGTGTTTGTTGAAAGGCAAAAAGATGCCAAAGGTTTGCAAGCGATGCTTGCTTAACAGCATGGTTCCTCAAAAGTATGGGGACAAGATTACGTGCTCGTTCTACCGCTTCCTTATAGCTCTCACATCGAGAATCAACAACCACAAACAATGGTTGTAACTTTTTCTTCGAGAATATTTCATCTTCGACAGAAGGAAGGATTTGAGGTTTACCGAACCCACTACAAAGCATTCGGTATTCACTTTGTAAATGCGTATCCCGCACGACTTCGTCTGAACGAATCGAGGATATCTTCGAAAGATAGCTATTGAATTTCACAAGCGCCCTCTCATTCAAAAAATGAGGTAGTGCATTCTCTTGGGTAAGTGTGTGTGGCGTGGTTCCGAATTTCATTTTTCTTTTTCTAAGTAACGTTCCTTACCACTTTATAGCAATCTGAAAATATGTCAATAAGTTTCCTGTCGTTTACTGCTATGACAATGAAATTTTCTTTTTCATCACAATAAGAAAATTATCTTTAATGAGTCCTTCTAGCGCCTTTTCGACAATTTCGATCTGGATCTCCTTGGTATAACTAATTATTTTTTTCTTTGTAACAGGCTTTTTTTGTTCAAGTAAAAATGCGAGTATCTTACCTCGTGCTTCACGAATTGAACCTTTAAACTTTGCTTGCATTTTATACTGAGAACTTTTTCGAGAAGGATTTTCCCCTTGTGATTTAAGCATTGCACCATAATCCATAAGAGCGTTATACCATTCTCTGGGATTTTTTTTACCGAGAGTTCTTTTTAGTAATGGTAGTAACTTTTTATCATTAACAATACGGGCTTTTTGAAAATAGTGGTGAATATACACTGAGCGAATATTCGTTTCAATTAATACTTCAGGCATATTGTACGCAAAGACACATATTGCAGCGCTCGTATATTCACCTATGCCTGGTAATTTTTTTAGTTCATTTTTCGACCGTGGAAACTCTCCTCCATATTTATCAACAATATATTGTGCTGTTTTATGTAAATTTTTTGCCCTTCGATTATAGCCAAGTCCTTGCCAAATCTGTAACACATCTTTGCTTTTTGCTCGCGCAAGTGACTCAACATTCGGGAAATATGTTAAAAATAATGTATATTTTTCAATTACACGCGCTACTTGCGTCTGTTGTAGCATAATTTCTGAAACCCAAATTGCATATGGATCTATAGTATTTCTCCATGGTAAATTTCGCTTATGTAACTTGAAATACCTACGTACTTTTCTTTTTAAAAGTCCGTCGTTCATGTTCTACTACTAGTTCATCATTGCAACACCTTCAGCTATTGTCACCACAGGTATTGCATTTTCAGAGAGATACTCAGCAACCTCACTGATGAGTTCTGGTGTGTTACTATATTGATCACCTGTATAATCTGTTGAATGAAATTCAAGAATCACCCATGTATTTGTTGCACGCGCTGTATCTATATAACTTTTTACTTGTGCAAAGCTAGTATTTGCTTCAACATGCTGATCACGAAGTGAGTAGCGATCTGAATTTCGTGTATTGTATCCTGTGTGCACTGTTCGTGCACCACTATAACCAGCATCAATAACCATTTGTCGAATCACATCATTATATTCTCCATATGGATAAACAAAGATTGTATTAGGGGTTGCTCCGAGTGAAGCTAGTTCTTGTTTTGATTGACTTATCTCAGTCCATGCTGTTGCAGAAGGAATCTGTGTAAGATGTACGTGGTTTTGTGTATGAGAGCCAATTTCATGACCATCTGCATTCATAGAAAGCATCTGCGCAACAGTTACATAGTATGGTTGCTCATTAAAATTGTGGGTAATTATATATTGCGAGCTTTTTATATTGTGTGCATTTAAAATTGGGATGGCATTATTGAAAACAGTAGCTAACCCATCATCAAAAGCAAGAGTTACCATACCCCGTCCAAACGCACCTCCCGAAAGAGCCCGAAGTGAATAATTATCAGTATATAATGTTCCAGTTGATTTAATGCTATGTAGAACAATCAACGACACAGCATTCTGAGGGACAAGGAAGGTGTCTTCTATTGTTTTCCAATTTTCACTTGGCGCAAGTCGCATTAAATCCATATACTGATAAGTGCCATTGGCCATCAAAAATTGAACAGTTACATAACTAGTTGTTGTACTCTTAAACGTGTCACTAAAACGATATTCTTGGCCGCCCTGCACAGGTATTTGTTGAAAATACCATCGTGCCCCAGCTCCAGAAGTATAATTTGAAATAGTTATTCCAAGCGATTTTGTTCCATGGCTTGCAGGAGACCCATACATAAATGTTGCGGTTGAACCAGAAGAAACCGATCGACTCCAACCATATGGCATATCGCTTACTGCAACAGACGCATATTCAACAGAAGGATTTTGAATTAAGTTTGTTGGATCAGATGGTGAAGGTGGCACAAACTGTTGAAGTATGTAGTTATCAACGGTAATACTTCCAATTGATTTAATTAGATGAAACACTGTCATGCTTACTACAGGTGAAGCATAGGTTGGTACAGTAAAACCACGGCTAATTTGTGTCCATTGGGTTGAAGCAGAGATATTTGTAG
>CAZRBQ010000027.1:5205-8329 GCA_964598385.1 uncultured Candidatus Saccharibacteria bacterium | reverse complement strand
ATTTATCGAGTCGGGCCTCGTTTAAGAAAACAGTATGGTCATATTAGTAATATGTATAAAATAGGGTATATATTTTTTGCATATCGTTTAGCATCTAAATTAGGGGAAAAATATTCAATTTCAATAGTATGGTCAATCATGGCAAATTATGCTGGTTTTAGTGGTTTATTTTTCAAACTTTTTCATCCTCGCAAAATATTTCTTCTAACCCTTCAAGAAGGAGATTCGATTGATCATATTAAAAAACGTGTTGGAATACTATATCCCCTCTACAAATTAATTTTTAAAAAAGCGAATAAGATACATGCGATATCTACAATGCTTGCTTCGTACGCGTCTGCTATGGGATATTCTGGCAATGTTCACGTGGTTCCAAACGGTGTTGTTAGTAGTGTGTTTACTGACAGGTGCGAAGTAGCAAATGAAAGAATGTTAATTCGAAATGAGTGGGGGGTTAATGAAAATCAAAAAATTATACTTACTACATCACGCCTCGTTTACAAAAACGGCATTGATATAATTATTGACGCACTTAAATTATTGCCAGATGAATATTCTCTTGTTGTTGTTGGACAAGGGCCACTTCTTGCAGAGTTAAAAGCACGTGCACAAAAAAATGCTGTCAGCGATCGAATTATTTGGCTTGGTTATAAGGCACAAAATGAATTGCCGCCATTATTGCGAAGCGCTGACATTTTTACAAGACCATCACGTTCAGAGGGACTTGGAAATTCTTTTATTGAAGCAATGGCATGTGGTGTACCAATAGTAGCACCTTTGGTTGGTGGAATTAAAGATTTTCTTGTCCATAAGAAAACTGGATTTGTATGCGAGGCAGAAAGTCCTACTTCGTTAGCAGAAACAATCATGTTTGCTTTGTATGAGGAAACAGAACGTGCCCGTGTGGTCAAAAATGCAAAAGAGTGTATTATGCAACGGTATACGTGGAAACATTGTGCTATGGCAATGAAATCATTTTTAGAATATGAAAACGAGAAATAAAATTACTATCCTAGCACCGCTTGCAGCAAATGAAATTGGCGGAACGCAAAATTATGTCCAAGAACTCACAAAAGTTTTTTCGGAGTATGGTTACAGTGTTTCGATAATATATTTCACCTATTATAAAAAATATCCTACTGGTATTCGACATATAGCATATTTTCTTTCTATCCTTTTTCGGGGTTGGAACAGTAAAGCATTTCTTGCGCTTGATTCATTTTCTGTGGCATTTCCAGCAAAATGTGTATCCATAATTACAGGAGTACCAATGCTCGTACGTATTGGAGGCGATTTTCTTTATGAGGAGTATTTAGAGCGGACAAGAGAAGAGGTGCCACTGAAATTTTTTTATGAAAAGCATAAATATAAATTTACATTAAAGGAACAATGTATTAAATATGTTCAAGCTTGGGTGTGTCAGGGTAGTCATGTAATTTGGAATAGTATTTTCCTGAAAACGATATGGCATAAGGCATATACATTACAACCCAAAAAAGAATTTATTATTGAGAATCCTCATCAGGGTATTGTTGAAGATATTAATAATGAAAGTTACCCAACTATTTTTTTAGCAAGTGCACGTCCACATTTTGTTAAAAATATTAATCGTGTCGTTAGGGCGTGGGAGTCACTTGGGTCTAAAACAAATGGTTATATCCTTAAAACAGGAATGATGACACCACAAGAGTATCAAAACGCACTTAGAAGTGCTCGGGTGGTTATAGTAGCTTCTTATACTGATATTGCGCCGAATACAATTTTGCAAGCACGTGCGCTTGGTCTCCCATGTATTCTTACAAAAGAAAATGGTTTGAATGAGGCAATACAAAAAGAATGCCTGCTTGTTGATCCATTAAGTGAACAGTCTATTGCAGACGCATTAGCATTGTTGCTAGAAGAGGGTAGTTATCAAAAATATAAGCAAAAAAATACCAAAGAAAATATTACTAGGTCATGGGAAGATTATGGTAAACAATATTGTAATATTATTGCATCGTTATGAATATAATAAGTCTTGGCTCTGATAGAACGCTTTTTAACGACAAGAGTAATGCCGCTACTCGTCTTAACATGCTCGGAGAAGTCTTTGATAAGACGGTAATTATTGTGCATACTCTTGTTGCTCGAGATGGATATTTGCAGAAAAAACAACTCTCTCGATTTGTTACTGTAATTCCGACGAATTCACGTTCGAAGTTTTTTATGCTGTTTGACATGTTTCGGATCGCAAAAAAAATACTTCGTGAAGCAAATACAGATGAGTGGGTTACAACAACACAAGATCCATTTTTTGTTGGGCTACTTGGGGTTTTACTTTCTCGAAAATATGCAATTCCATTTGTTGTACAATTGCATACCGATATATTCTCGCAATTTTTTAGAAAAAAATATTCAATTCAATATTTGATTGCGAAGTATGTTTGCCGACAAGCGAAAAGAGTGCGAGTTGTTCGGGGTGCGTTACAACAAAATCTTGTGTCATTATGGGGAATTCCTCAAGATAGAATTGTGGTACTCCCTGTATACCTACCTATTCCATATGAGCCATTACAAGAGAGAAAAATTGAAATAAATAAAGCGCCAGCACTACTTGTGTGTGCACGACTTTCACCTGAAAAAAATATTCACACAGCACTTTATGCTTTTGCGCAATTAAAGAAAGAGTACGATCAGGCATCATTGACCATTGTTGGTGATGGCATCGAACGACAGGTACTTGAAAAAATTGTTAGAGTGCTACATCTTTCTGATGCTGTTTCTTTTGTTGGTTGGCAGACTTCAATAAAAAATTTTTTATTGAAGTCTGACATTCTTCTTGTAACTTCATATTTTGAGGGGTATGGTATGGTAATGGTTGAAGCAGCCAGTGTGGGATGTCCTATAGTTACTACGCCGGTTGGTATTGCAGAGGATCTCCTTGCAACCTCAGTCGTTATTAGTAATGGGTACGATGTCGATAGCATTACTAGTGCACTTAAAGACGCGTTACAAGATCCGAATACTTTAAATAAAAACAGGGTTTCAGCATTTAGTCATATTAAAAAAGTATTACTTACAGAAAGCGAATACAAGGATTTTTATCGAGCAATTTTTACATTTTAAACATGCGTATTGTTATTAC
>CAZRBQ010000027.1:2171-5172 GCA_964598385.1 uncultured Candidatus Saccharibacteria bacterium | reverse complement strand
AGAGAGGATTCAGTTCTTGGTATTTACCATGAGTGGATACAAGAACTCGCACTGCTCTCAGATAGTGTAGATGTAATATGCCTTTCAAAAGGTGAGTATTCATTACCAAATAATGTAAGAGTTTTCTCGTTAGGGAAAGAAGATGGTCGCTCAAGCAGACTTTTTTATAGTACACGTTTATTTATTTATGGTTTACGCTTACTTCCTCGAGCAGATGTCTTGCTTGTGCATATGAATCATGAATATTTATTAATCCTTGGACCGCTTGCGAAGGTATTTCGGGTAAAGGCATTTTTATTTAAATCACATCGCTCACCACAACGTTTTTTGAAAACTGCGATTTTTTTTGTTAAAAAAGTTTTCACATATGCAAAAGAATCGTTCCCATTTTATACAAAAAAATTGTATTGGTTAGGCCCAGCAGTAGACACTAAACGATTTTTTATTGAAAATAATACAAGAAATAAACCGCCATATGAATTACTATTTGTTGGGAGAATTACTCCTGTGAAAGAGTTGGAAAAAGTACTTGAATTAACCGCACGCTTACAAGAAGAGCACATTCCAATTATTACAAGAATTATTGGTTCACCGGTTACTGATACTGATTGGCTATATAAAAAGGATTTAGAAAAATTGATTACTACTTTGAATATTAGTAATAAGGTTGTTTTTGAAGGTGAAATTAAAAATAATAGGTTGCGCTCCTTTTACAACCGTGCAACATTTTTTGTTAATTTTTCCTCCCGAGGAGGACTCGATAAAACAACCTTTGAAGCAATGGCTTGTGGCGTGATTCCAATAACAAATCAAGAAACCGCAAAAGATTTTCTGAGGACAACAACACCACTTTTTATAGAAACTGTTGAACAAGCATATGAAGCACTACGCGCAATGCATCATAGCCCAGAAAGAATTAGTACTATTCAGCATGAGCTGGGGCGACTTATTTCTACTTATTCACTGCCGCAATTTATTAAAAAAATGTTTTTGATGATGCAAGGCGAGCGGGCCCCTGACTTTATTGGTATTGGTGCTCAGCGAGCAGGTACATCGTGGATATATGCAAATTTAGCAAGCCATCCTTCTATTTGTATGGGTGAAAAGGAACTACATTTCTTTTCTCGTGATCGATATATAAAAAAAGGAATTGCGTGGTATCAACGACATTTTGCAGAGTGTGGTTCTGGTGTTTTATGTGGTGAATTTTCAACATCATATTTATATTCAAAAGAAGCACTCTTGAGAATAAAAAAACATGCACCAGATGCAAAGATTATTGTGGTTCTACGTAATCCAATTGAACGTGCTTTTTCAAATTATTATATGGACATAATGGCGGGGGCAATTCCTAGGGAAACTTCGTTTAGAGATGCACTTGCTCGAGATCCGGGGTATATTGAAAGAGGTTTATATTTTAAGCATCTTGCGGAGTTTTATTTAAAAAATAAAGATAGTATTCTTGTTCTTGTTCATGAAGATAGTAAGAAAGATCCGAAAAAATATATGGCAATGGTCTATAGTTTTTTGGGAATTAATCCATATTTTGAGTCAGAGTTTTTATATACAAAAATAAATGAATCACGTGTGCCGAGCTCAGTTGCACTCGAACGGATAATGAATTGGGGTGCTGCCACGTTTCGCGCTCTCGGTTTTGAAAAACTTGTATGGTTTATTAAACGTCAGGGTGTTGCATCTCGGGTTCGATCAAAAAATACTAGTCAAAAAAAGGATTCACTTGATGAAGATACACGCAGTATGCTAGTTGAGCAATTCTATCAGGATACACAACAATTATCACAATTATTGCAAAGAGATTTATGCAACGAATGGTTCAAAAAGTAAAGCATTTGCTTCGTGCAATAACCCTACTTATTTTGTGGGTGAGTGGTTTTGCTTTGTTTTATTTTAAAAAAAATAAAACAAAGTATGGTTATTGTGTTCGGGTTATTACATATCACCAAGTCAAGGATTATCAAGTAAAAGCGTTTCAGAAAAATCTTGCGCTCTTTGCTAGAACATGCAATGTACTTACTCCGCAGGATTTTTTGCAAAAAAATTTTTCAAAAGATAAGTTGAATATTCTTATAACATTTGATGACGGCTATGCCTCGTGGATAACAAATGTTCTCCCGTATATGCAGAAATACTCAATGAAAGGAATATATTTTATTCCGTCAGGTTTTATTAACGCTGGTGAACAAGGAGGAGTTTTTTATGCTTCAAAACGCTTATCAATAAAAAAAGTTGCCCCACTTACTTGGGCAGAACTGCGATCAGTGTTTGCTGGTGAAACTATCGGAGGACATACTGTTTCTCATCCTGTTTTTGCGTCTTTATCAAAAGAAGAGATTGAAAATGAATTACAAGAAGATAAAAAAACAATCGAAGCAGTATTACAAAAACAAATAGATTTTTTTGCCTATCCATTTGGTGATAGTGTTCGTGTGCCGTCTTGGTGCTATGATATACCCGCAAAAGTAGGTTATAAATTTGCATTTACAACAATCCCTGGTTTTGCAAATTTAGCATCTGAGCAATTTTCAATTCATCGAGATTGTCTTGAACCTGATTTTTCACCATTACTAACAAAAGCGTGGGTCTTTGGCGGGTATGATATATTCCGTAGGATTAAGAACTATTTAAGGTAATAGTATGATTATTAAATTTCTGTTAAAAGGAAAATCAATAAGTAGAGCACTTTTCCTAAAAACATTCCAAAAAGTTTTAAATGATTTTTCTACGTTGTTTACTAAGGCAAAAACAATTCTTGAGCTCGGCTCCGAACAGGCAACACATCAAACTTTATATCCAAAGCATTGGAATGTTACACACTCAAACCTTGAAAGCTCAAATGAAAAAATTTTATCTATCGACATGGAAAAACAATTTTCATTAGAATCGAGCTCATATGATGGAGTCGTTACCTTCAATACGTTATATGCAATTTATAATGTTGAGCAGTGCATCGCTGAATCGTTGCGGGGAGCTCGCTTGTGTG
>CAZRBQ010000027.1:0-2161 GCA_964598385.1 uncultured Candidatus Saccharibacteria bacterium | reverse complement strand
ACTAAGAGTACACCACACCCACATGACTATACTCGAATGACCAAAGAACGATTAGTACGTTTACTTGAAGATTTGAAGCAAAAAACATTGCTATCAAATTTTACAATTATTTCATATGGAGGAACAGGTAGTGCAATTGGCACCTTGCTTACCCCTTATATACCATTCAAAATTATTCGTATCCCACTTTTGCTTTTATTGCGTTTAATTGATCATTTTGATCAATTTCGAAAGGTCGAAGCTCCACTTGGGTATTTTGTTATCGTCCAAAAGTAATGATATTTCTATTACAAAGAATAAAAATCGCTCGAGCTCTTGCAAAAACAAAAGTAACATTTTTTACTCTGGTTATTTTTCAAATGGTACTTCCATTGCAACGGTTGCTTTTTAAAAGAGAATATTTTCCTGTACGCGTGACCGTTGCACTCTCGAATAATAAAGCATTTCGTTGTGTAATTTCAGATCTATCAGATCTCGCAGTGTTAAAAGATATTATTCTTGAAAAAGAATATGAGAGCCCATTTTTAATAGCACCTAAAACCATTGTTGATATTGGATGTAATACAGGTCTTTCAACAATTTATTTTCACACAATGTACCCACAGGCATCCATTGTTGGTTTTGAACCGAACCCATTTATTCAAAAGGTGCTTTATAAAAATTGCAAACAAATACCTATGTTGCAGTTGTATCAGTCTGCAGTAGGAGGTATAAGCGGACAAGCAACCTTTTACATTCATACAAAGAGTACAAAGTCTTCATCGTTTGAAATGAGAGATAAAAAAGCACAAGCTGTAACTGTCAGTGTTGTTACACTTGATGATATTCTTCCTGGGGAATCAATCGATCTTTTAAAGCTTGATGTTGAAGGTGCAGAATTTTCTATTTTAGAAAATGGAGCACTTTCTCGTATTAATTCAATTATTGCAGAAATACATGAAGATATAGCAAACAGATCAGTGAAAGAACTGCAAGAAATATGCGAACGTACACATGAAGTTAAGCTACGTTCAATTGGAAAAGGTCGCTATATGCTTTATGCACGCAAGAAATAATATGAAACTACTACTTTTATCATTTGATTGGCGCTCAATGGCCCGTAATGATCCGCAAGAACTTTTACGTCGATTGGCACGTGATGGTTTCTTGTCTTCTGATATTCAAGTTACTGTCTTTGCACTGGGTAAAGAGAACTATGAGCAAAAAATTAATGACACAGTTTCGGTAGTAACCAAAAAAGCTCCACGCGGTTTTATCCGATTTTTTATTGATGTATTGTATGGTTTTTATGCACTAGCATATTATAAATCACAAAAAATAAAATTTGATTACATTGCAAGTGCAGATCCACATATTGTTTGGTGGTTATGGTTTATACCAAAGCGCCCACAAGTACTATTTTTCCTTAATACTCATTATCGAATTTTGGCAAAAGCAAATAGAAAAATAATATCGTATTGTTATATTATTGTCACAGAGTTTTTGACAAGGAGATTATTTTCAAAAGTGTTTGTTATTAGTAGTGAAGGATATAACTATGCGCAAGACTATTTAAAGAAAGGTGATACAGATTGCATCCTTTATACACCAAATACATTTATTTATAATTATGAACAGGAGCAACGTGAGTCTGTTATTGTTCGTGAGCAAATGGTAAAAAATAATGAACAAATAATACTTGTTGTCTCACGTCTTGAAAAAGAAAAAGGAGTTGATCGAGCGCTCCAGCTTTTTTCTCGTAGTATTGCTCAAGGTTTAAATGCTCGGCTGTTGATAATTGGTAATGGGTCACTGCAGGCAACGGTTTGGCGTTATATTAAGGATAATAATTTTGAAGATAAAATAATACATATTCCATTTGTTCAACATGATTCATTGTGGCGTTATTATCTTGCCTCAGACGTTCTTTTGCTGTGCTCTCGATCTGAAGGGCTTGGCCTTGTGGTGCTTGAGGCCATGTACGCACGACTTCCGGTTGCTAGTACCAAGGTTGGTGGTCTATGTGATAGTATAGGTGAACACGAAGAACGGGGGATATATATTGACGAATTTGCTGTCGAGAAATTCAGTCGCTATTTACAGAAAATATCGACAAATGATCAGGAAATAATTGAACAAAAAGAAAAGGCCTATCAGTTCGCAGAGGAAAAAATCAAACAAT
>CAZRBQ010000026.1:0-8790 GCA_964598385.1 uncultured Candidatus Saccharibacteria bacterium | reverse complement strand
GCCTCTTCAGCACTACCGTTTTTCCCTGTGATATAAACAGTGCCGTCGTCTTCGATCGTAATTTCTGCGCCAGTTTTTTCTCGTATCATCGTTATTGTTTTTCCTCCGCCACCAATTACAAGACCAATTTGATCTTGGCGAATTTTAACAAGAATAATTTTCGGTGCATTTGGAGAAATATCTTTTCGTGGAGCAGGAAGAGCAGTTTCAATAACAGAAATAATTTTTTCACGAGCTACCCGTGCTTCAATTAGGGCTTCTTTAAGAATTGCTGGTGCGATTCCACCAACCTTGATATCAAGTTGTAATGCGGTAACTCCTTCGCGTGTTCCTGCAACCTTAAAATCCATATCACCATAATGATCTTCTGGACCTTGGATGTCAGTGAGAATTTTGTAGTGTGATGGATTGTCGTAATCAATCATGAGTCCCATTGCAATACCGGCAACTGGTGCCTTGATAGGTACGCCACCATCCATAAGTGCAAGTGTTGATGCGCAAATTGAGGCTTGTGATGTTGATCCATTTGATGCCATTGATTCTGAAACAATACGAATTGTATAGGGAAAAATTTCTTTTTTTGGAATAACTGGAACAAGCGCTTTTTCTGCAAGCATGCCATGTCCCATTTCTCTTCCATTAAGACCACCAACACGACCCGTCTCACCAGATGAATAAGGTGGAAAATTATAATGATGCATGAAACGTTTCGCACCACGAACCTCCATACCTTCAAGCTGGTATACATCAGCAGGACCACCAAGAGTAAGAATTGAAAGTACGTGTGTTTCCCCTCGATAAAAAATTCCGGAACCGTGTAACACTGATGAAATTCCACCAGCATATGCATGTAATGCTCGTACTTCATTCATTGCTCGACCATCGGCACGCATGGCATGTTTTGTTGCCCCATCATGTACTACCTTATCAACCTCATTTTCAAAAAGATCCTCACCGATTGTACGAAGCGCTTCGTCTTCTGGGTAAGTTTCTATAAGATAATTTTTCCAAAGTGTCTCAAGTTCTTGAATATTTTTTTTGCCATCAATTGAAAAAATTTTTTCATTAAGTAGTGTACCTATTTTTTCATGAAACGCTTCAGCGAGCGTATCAGGAACTTCAGGTTTTACAATAGCTTGTTTTGGTTTTCCAATTTCGCTTATTATTTTCTTTTGCCACTCTTCAAGTTTTGTAATGTGTGTAACTGCAAAATCAAATGCTTGCCCTAGATCAGCCTCTTTCTCTTCAAAGGCAAGTGCTTCAATCATGACAATCTTTCCGTCTTTTCCGCAAATCGTGAGATCAAGATCATAGCCAGTTTCACCATTGTGTGCAACATACGAATCATATGAAAGTACAGGATCACCTTTTAATTTTCCAATATGTACTGCACCGATCGGTCCGTTCCATGGAATATCTGAAACACCTAAAGCAAGCGATGCCGCATTAATTGCAAGTACACCGGGATCAGCACCACCAACCGAAAGAACAGTAATGATTACTTGCACTGCATTTTTTATATGCTGATCAAATAATGGTCGAATTGTTCGATCAACAATCCGAGATGAAAGAATCGCTTCATCTGATGGTTTTCCTTCGCGCTTATTATATTGTCCTCCAAGGATAAGTCCTGCTGCATAAAATTTTTCAAGATAATCGACAGTCAGATTAAAAAAACCAGGATTTCCCTTCCCATCTTTTGATAGTACTGCAGTTGCAAGCACCACAGTATCTTCACATTTTAAAATCACTGAACCATTTGCTTGCTCTGCAAGATTTGAGAATTCTGCAATAATTGTTTTTCCTCCAATTTCAATAGTGTATTCTTTTGTATGCATAACGATGTATGTTTGTCTTCAAACCGTAAAATTGTGTATGCACAATTCTATACGTTCAAAGACAAACGGATATAGTAATAATACTTCGAGTATAGCAAAGCAAGACTATGCATATTATTTACAATAATTAAAAAATATGGTATTTTGTTTTTAACAAAAAATACGAAAATGATCTTTGGGAAACAAATATTTAGAAGGTCGCGTCGACAAAAAAGACGCATAGTGCACTCGCCTGGAATGCGTAAGATTAAAAAGAATGAAATGACAATCCGAGTGCGAAATCGAGGAATTCCTGCGCTTATCAAAGCACAGCATACTAAGGTTGATGATGTATTGCTGTATGATGAACTTGAAAAACTATTTCTTGGATTACCCCGTGGACTTGAAATCAGGGTTGATTATTTACGTAATAGTATTGTTTGCACTGAGTATCAGTTAAAAGCAAAAAAGCCTCAAAGCGTAAAACGAATTACACGTTACCTTACGACAAAGAAGGTGTTTGCTTTTATTCAACAGAGTCGCTTTACTGTATTTACTGCAAATGCGGTTCGCTCAATTGCTACAACTCCCTTCGCTATGAATGGTGGAATAACAGTGCAAGCGACAGTTGCTGTTGCGTTGCCTAAAAAGAGCACACCATTTACTTTTTCTGTTCCTGTACAAAAGGACGTTTACTATATGTATCTTGAAGAATGTTTCTGTACATTGAAAGGAAAAAGAAAAGCGGGAAATGTTGCAGTTCTCTTTGTTGCAAAAGACCCAGTCTTGTTTGAAATTATGCTTGCTCGGGATACTGCTCGTTATGAGCGCTACCTGTCATTTCTTCCTCGTTTTCTAAATGAACGCAGAGGAAAAGCAAAATCTTTTCAGCTTAAATGTAAAACACCACCTACCGTTCGGTAAGTGGTGTTTTTTTAGTGACCTATAAGATATTTTCGAGCATTTTGAGAGAGGTCCATAAAATCATCTGCGACTTCCTTTAGTTTACTCGATGCTGATTGTCCAAAGGTTACCACTTCAACTTGTACTCCGGAGTGAATTTGAAGATATTCGACAAGTGGAATAAAGTCCCCGTCTCCTGATAATAATACTACTGCATCAAGTTTGGGTGCCATCGTGACAGCGTCAATTGCAAGACCTACGTCCCAGTCTGCTTTTTTTGCACCACCTGAAAACACCTGCAAATCTTTTGTTTTTGTTTCGATACCAAGTTTTGTGAGAGCTTCAAAAAAATTTTTTTCATCACCTGCTTCGGAGGTGATCACATATGCGAGTGCTCGTACAAGTTTGCGACCAGCAAGAGCGTCTTTAACAATTTGTCCAAAATTTACTTTTCGTTTATATAAATTTTTCGCGCTGTGGTAAAGATTTTGAGTGTCTATGAAAATTCCCACGCGCTGTTCTTTGTGTTTAATTATTGCCATACATAATTATGTAAATGAACTTTTAATGTGCTTCAACGTCGACCAGTAACCAAAAAATCCGCACCGCGGACTTTTTGTAGACTATTTAAGTTCAAGCTTTTTGACAAGAGCATCGTAGCGAGTTTTATTTTTTCGCTCAAGATACTTTAAATGTGTGCGTCGGTCTGCAACCATTTTAATAAGGCCGCGTCGTGAGTGATTATCTTTCTTGTGCTTTTTAAGATGGCTTGCAAGCTCATCAATTTGCTTCGAAAGCATCGCTACCTGCACTTCAGGAGAGCCCGTATCCTTATCGTGGACTTGGTGCTTCTTGATTATTGTCTGCTTTTTCTTCGTTGTCAGCATGCACACATAGTAGCATATATTATTAAAAAAAGCAAGACCCCCCTACCCCGACTCATATGGAATAAAAAAGCGCCACCAGTGGCGCTTGTATTGTTATAATCTCCCCGAAAAATAGTCACGGCAGTAAAACGATATAAATATAAGTGTGTAAATTGAAAATTTTATCGTGTTCCACAGCAACAATAGTCCAAGCATAATGCATCCTACGATGATGCAAATAAGTGATATCGTCGAATGTGAAATCGGAAAAACATAATGTGACACCGTATCGAGTATAACGAAGATACAAAATACGACAAAGAGTGTGAACCCTAGGCGCACCTTCACGGGAGTCTCAATGAGACTTCCTATGAATTCTCTTAACACACTTTTAGATTCTTGGGCAGGAGCATATTGATTTTTCATGAGCGTTTTCTTTACTATACCTTTTCCACGAGCTGGGTCAATTGTTTGCTATACTGTGCCTATATGGCAAGCGAACTTGATCGACGTAAAAGAGAATTTCTTGAATATGTTGAGATTGAAAAAGGTAATAGCTTAAAAACAGTTGAAAATTACGACCGTTACCTTACACGTTTTTTAGTATTTGCAAACATTACTACACCAAAAGAGATTACCGAAGATCTTGTTCGAGAATATCGTTTGTATTTAAATCGGCAAGAAGGAGTAAAACTTCGTGGTCAACAAGCGAGCACGCTTAAGAAAAATACACAAAATTATCACCTGATCGCGCTTCGTGCATTTTTAAAATATTTAATGAAGCGTGGAGTATCGTCACTTGCACCAGATAAAATTGAACTTGCAAAAATAAAACCACGAAGCCTTGATCTTATTACAAATGAGGAGCTAGCGCGACTTTTGAGCGCTCCGCTTGAAGCATTATCAAAAGCAAAAACGTCAATCGACAAATTAATGTGTGCACGCGACCATGCAATACTTGAACTTTTTTTCTCAACAGGGTTACGCTTGTCAGAGTTATGTTCTCTGAATAGAGATATTGATCTTTCAAAAGATGAATTTTCAATTCGAGGTAAAGGAGAAAAAGTACGTGTCGTATTCCTCTCTCCTGCTGCTAAGGAAGCAATTCAAAAATATCTACACATGCGAAAAGATATGGAAGATCCTTTGTTTATAAACCATTCAAACAAAAAATCTGACTCTATGCGTTTGACACAGCGATCAATTGAACGAAGTGTTCGACGTTATGCAACGATTGCGGGTATTTCAAAAAAAGTAACACCACACGTGATTCGTCATTCATTTGCCACTGATCTATTATCTAATGGCGCTGATATTCGTAGTGTACAAATGATGCTTGGCCATGCAAATATTGCCACAACACAAATCTATACTCATGTAACCGATGCCCAGCTTCGAGAGGTCCACAAACGTTTTCATACGAAAAGAAAATGAAGCCCCAAGGTGGGGCTTCATAGTGTTAGGCGACTTTGTTTTGTTTTTCGTCGACAAGGGTATGTAGTCGACCGCGCCGTTCAGAAATTTTTTCTGAGGTGCCTTCAAGGTCTATTTTCCCTGCAACACCGATAGAAAAAATTTTGTCGTAAAGTGCTTCTTTTTCTTTTCGTTCTTCTTGCGGTGGTGTTGAGCACTGTAACCTCCAGTCGCGCTTTTTAAACAGATGTCTAATGAAGCTTAGCATGGTGTATGGGTTTGTGTGTAACTTCTATGTATAAGTATGGCGCATGGCACAAAATTAGCAAAGTGAATTATGGTATACTTTTTTCTATGAATGATGAACAGCGCGTCTATTTTACTCGAGCGTATACTACTGGCACCGACTTGTGGTCACAGTTACCTGTTGCATCACTCCGCAATGAGTTTATTGCAGGACTTCCACAAAATGCACTTGTTCTTGATGTGGGTGCTGGTCGTGGATTATGGGCGCGTACGCTTGTTGAATCTGGTGTGAGGGTAATCGGAATTGATTATGTTGAAACAATTGTTGCACATGTAAACAACGAATTAAAAGATCGAGGATGGGAAAGTCGAGCAAGGTTTGTTGTCGCTGATGTTCGTGAAATACCATTTATCGATGCAAGCTTTGACGCTGTAACAGATATACAACTATTTACCCACATAAAAAAAGAAGACCGATTGAAGTATAAAAATGAGATCACTCGTGTGCTAAAATCCGGTGGCTCATTCTTACTAACGACACTTTCAAAACAAACACATCGATATTTTAATTGGCATCCACGGGCAAGTGAAGTTACTTTTTTTGAAAAAGATGGTGTATCGTATTCTTTCGCTACAAAAGACGAATTGTGCGAGTTTTTTGGTGATGCTTTTATTTGTGTTGCCGACACTATTGAAGAAATTGGTGCACCTGATCCTGTGTGTTACCATTCTTTTTTGTTTTTAAAAAAATGAGTATGAAAATAGTTTCATGGAATACAAATGGATTACGTGCAACAATCAAGCAGGGATATTTTGACCCACTTTTTTCTACCACAAAAGCTGATATTGTTTGTTTCCAAGAGGTAAAAGCCGAGCCAGGGCAAATAAGTGAAGAGTATCGTAACTATAAAAAGTATCACTCGTATTTTTCGTACAGTAAGGTTAAAAAAGGATATTCTGGTGTAGCCATTTATACAATAATCGAACCCAAAAAGGTTGAATATGGTATAGGAATACCACGTTTTGATGATGAAGGGCGAACGATTATTGCTTTTTATGATGACTTTGTACTCATTAATTGTTATTTCCCAAATGGTGGCGGTGGGCCCGAGCGTCTACAATATAAACTAGAATTTTATGATGCATTCCTAGAATATGTTGATGCGCTTAAAAAATCAGGACATGAAATTATTTTTTGTGGTGACATAAACACTGCCCATGAAGCAATTGATCTTGCTCGACCTAAAGAAAATGAAGAAAATACCGGGTTTTTACCGATAGAGCGCGCATGGCTAGATGAAGTAATTTTGCACGGGTATTATGATGTTTTTCGTTCACGTTTTCCAACTCAAAAAGATTCATATACGTACTGGGATCAAAAAACACGTGCTCGTGATAGAAATGTTGGTTGGCGAATCGATTATTTTTTTGTTACACCAAAAATGTATACAAAAATAGTTGACATACAACATCTCACAGAAGTAATGGGGTCAGATCACTGCCCTGTTGTGCTGACACTTTCATAGTACTCGCCTTTTTTCTTGTGAGGTGGTACTATCTCGAAAAGTGGTCCTAAACAACTAAATATATCCCATGGCAATTCAATATAAACAAGGAGCAAATCCTAAAGAGCGTGAAGTCATGCACGACGAAGGGCTTGTATTGCTTGAGGTAATTTTTGGATATATATGCAACAAGAAAAAAAGAGGCTTATTCTACCGCATTCTTTGCTTTCTCGGCATGGTTTCCCTCCTTTATTTATTCACTAGTGATCGTTGTACTAATGATCATGGAACACCAATTCCTTCTCAAATGACTAAACACTAACCCTCATGGAAAAAAGAAAAGACTCGCACGTATTTCCGCTCAAGGGTGAGAAGAAATACGAACAAGAAAAAAGCAATGAGAAAGTGCCATTGTGGCAAAAAATAATCACGTGGATATTTCTTTGTGCACTTTTCTACGGAATCTATCTTATGTTTTCATAAAAAAACGACCCATAAAGGGTCGTTTTTTCTATTACACACCATGCTTGCTCCTTATTTTTTTCAATTCTTCTTTTTCAGCTTCTTCTTTTTTGCCCCTCCCTTTTTCTCCAAGATTAGAAAGTGTAGCATCATCCAGTTCATTAAGTTCTTTTGCACGGGTAGAAAGATATGCAAGAGTATTTTTTGTGTCGTCAACAAGACATTCTTCAAGAAGCGCATGAAGAATCCATCCCATACGCCGTCCAGGTGTCATCATTAGCGTTTTAATCATATAGTCACCATTTATTTTTAGCATGCTTACAGAGGTGGGTGCGCGTAACGCTTCTTCAATCATTGCGTGGTATTTACGCAATCGGTATGGAGCCTCTTTCTTCTTCATTCCAACACGATCGCATTCTCGAACTTGCATAAGATCCCAGATATGTTCCCTCCCTACATTAACAATTGTTCTACGTACAGCCGAGAGTGAAATAGTTTCAGTATCAGAAAAAAACATATGATAACGAACGAGTGTGGTAACAAGGTTAGTTATTTCGCTTGGGAATTTGAGTCGCTCTAAAATTTTTTTTGTCATTTTAGCTCCAACTACTTCGTGACCATAAAATGTGTATTTTCCTTTACCCCCTGCCTTTGAGCTATCGTAGCGACGAGTTCGAGGCTTTCCAATATCATGAAAAAGTGCAGAAAGTCGAATAGGAAGTGGAAGGTTCTTTTTTGCAGCGTGATCAAGAGCGTGTAGCGAATGTTCGAAAACATCATAAATATGTTCCCCTTTCTGTTCACAACCAATACCTTCGGCGAGCTCAGGAACGGTGTGTTCAAGTAAGCCAAGTTTTGCAAGAAGCGCTATTCCTAAAGAAGGGTCATTTGAGTCAATAATTTTTATAAATTCATCCCTGATTCTTTCTTTTGAAACAATAGCTAGAAGCGGTGCCGCCAATGCAATTGCTGAAAGGGTCTCGCCTTCAATAGCAAAACCCAAGGTTGTGGAAAACCTAACTGCGCGAAGTATGCGTAGCGCATCTTCATTAAACCTGTCTTTTGGATTACCTACAGCACGCAATATTTTGTCCTTGATGTCTTTTATTCCATTAAAGACATCAATAAACGTGTCTTTTTGAGGGTCAAAAGCTATTGCATTAACCGTAAAATCCCGTCTTTTAAGATCATCTTCAATTTTTTCACTAAAAGATACGGAATCTGGATGTCTGTGGTCACTATAAGAGCCCTCAACTCTAAATGGTGTGACTTCGATAGTGCGACATGTTTCATGTGTAACTTCCCCTTCGAATATTACTGCAACTGTACCAAACTTGTTTTCATAAACTGTCTTCTCAAATAGTTTTTGTATGATTTCTGGGGTTGCGTTCGTAGTTATATCCCAATCCTTTGGGGTTCTTTGCATTAATAAATCACGTACACACCCTCCTACAATGTATGCTTCGTAGCCACTTTTCTGTAGTGTAGAAGTTACACGTGTAACTTCTATTGGAATTATATCCTTATTAATTTTTTGTTCCATTGTATTTGTGCACCCGGAGGGATTCGAACCCCCAA
>CAZRBQ010000025.1:0-8869 GCA_964598385.1 uncultured Candidatus Saccharibacteria bacterium | reverse complement strand
TATGAATGACCCAGGTTGTTCATCAACAACAGATACGAATGAATACAATGCTCCACAAACACAACTACCAATTGTTGTAACTCAAAATGCAACAAATATTGGAATACACAGCGTTGTTTTAAATGGACTTGTAAACCCAAATGGCGGAACAACAACATCATTCTTTAAGATTGGTACAAGCACAACAGCACTTTCGATGAATTATCCTGTAACTGGTTCTCAGTCGATTACCTCACCAATTACAACATCAATTTCATCTGGTCTTATTGCTAATACAACATATTATTATCAAGCATGTGCTACAAACACTGGGGGGACAGCATGTGGTGCAATTCTCTCATTTACAACACTTCCAATACAAACACAAACATACGCATGTAATAACGGTATTGATGATGATGGTGATGGTCTTGTTGATATGAATGACCCAGGTTGTTCATCAACAACAGATACTGATGAAACAAATACAATCTCAGGCCAAGTGCCAACAGCAACAACACTTTCAGCAAATTCAATTGGACAAACAACAGCAGTCTTGAATGGATTCTTTACAAGTAATGGTGCAACAGGAGTTACTAACACAGTATGGTTTGAGTGGGGGCCTACACAGTCACTTGGAAACTTCACTACCCGTACTTCACAAGGAAGTTTACAGTCAGGTTCTTTCCAGAAGACACTCAACTATCTTACTGAGAACACAACCTATTATTACAAAGCATGTGTTTTGAATAATAATGGTACAAACTGTGGATCAATCCTTTCGTTTACAACACTACCAGTAAGTCAACAGGGAAGTTCTCCATCAGTAAGCACCTTCGGTGTTTCTGGTGTAAGTTGTTCAGCGGTTACTTTTTCTGGAAATTACAATGCGAATGGATCAGCTGTTACCACATGGATTGAATACGGTACAACACCGTCATTTGGTCAGAGTACTTCACAAACAAATCAAGGTGTAAGTTCTGGAACATTTACTGCGTATGCTTCAAATCTTCAAGCAAATACAACCTATTACTATCGTGCGGTTGCACAAAATAGTTATGGAGTAAACTATGGACAAATGTTGTCATTCCAGACACAGGATTGTGGTGGTGGCGGTGGGTATAATCAACCATATGTAAATACACAAAGCGCAACAAATCTTGGAGAAACAAGCGCAACTCTTAATGGTTTTGTAAATCCACAAGGTTCATGTGCAACGTACTTCTTCCAATACGGAACATCAACATATAACTACCAAAGTACTTATTCACAAAATGTTGGTTGTAGTACAAGCGGGACAAATGTTTCTCAATATGTAACCGGCCTTGCTGCAAATACAACATATTATTATCGTGTTGTTGCAACTAATAACTACGGCACTGCGTATGGAAGCTGGGTAACATTCTATACACAAGGTCAGAACAATAACTCACAACTACAAGTTGCAACACTTGCAGCAACCAACATCGGATACAGCGCTGCTCGATTGCATGGTCTTGTGTCAAATAATAATGGAACAGCTACCGTGTGGCTTGAGTGGGGTGGTACACAAAATCTTGGTTTCACCACATCTCGTCAATATGTAAGCGGGTACTCTCAAAGTTTCTCTGAAGCAATTTATGGTCTTTCTGCAAACACCACTTACTACTTCCGTGCAGTTGCACAAAATAGTAATGGGACTGTTTATGGAAGTATCCTTTCCTTTACTACAACATCACGTGGTTCAGGAGTAGTAATTATTAACGAAGGAGGTGGTAATGGTGGTGGAGGTAAGCCATATGTTGAGCTTTCAATCACTACTCCGTTTGTTACTGCTGATGTATGTGACAATGTTATGTACACCGTAAACTATAAAAACGTTTCAGGTGGTACACTCAAAAATGTTGTACTTAATGTAACCCTTTCTGAGGATGTTACATTCTCACAAGCATCACAAGGTATGTTCTCTGATTCAAGTAATTCATTACAAGTACCACTTGGTACTCTTGTAAAAAATCAATCAGGAACAGTAATGCTTGGTGGAAAGATTCATTGTAATGCAAAAGATAATGATCTTATTGTCGCGACAGCAACAATGGCGTTTACTACACCATCAGGAGCGCAAGATGATGCGATCGCATATGCTGCACTTACGGCAAATCGAACTAACGGTTCTCTCGCAGGACTTGCACTCTTTGGTTTTGGTTTCTTTCCAACAACACTTATCGGATGGCTCATCCTTATTCTTATAATTCTCATTCTCGTGTATGTAGCACGTAGAATGTATACCGATAAAGGTCACGCATAAAAACAAAAAAAAGAAAAATCCGCTCCCTTGAATATGGAATGCCCCGTATTCAAAGGAGCGGATTTTTCGTTGAGAGTATGGTACAGTTTCACCATGCAACAAATAGTACGACTCGAAGAACAAGATGCTTTTGCAGAAGAGTTTCTCGCAAGCATTGTTCCACATGATATACATGCTACTGTTGTGCTTTTTTCTGGAGAGCTTGGTGCAGGGAAAACAACACTAACACAGGTAATTGCGAAAAAAATTGGGGTGAAAGAATCTATTGTTTCACCTACATTTGTAATTCAAAAACGGTATAAAGCAACAAAGGGCGGTTGGGACACCCTTATACATATAGATGCATATCGCCTTGAAAGTGGTAAAGAAATTGAGAAACTTGGTTTTAAAGAATGGTGCAATTTACCTCGAACACTCATCATTATTGAGTGGCCAGAACGAATTGCAGGGGCGCTTCCCAAGGGTGCCCATACTGTACGATTGGGACATCATGGAGAAACAACACGTCATTACGAACTAATAGTTAGCGCATAACTTAAGTATCGCGCAAGAGCGATTTTTTTGAAGCACAGTGCTATACTTTGCCTAATATGGCACGTGCAACAAAGAAAAAACGGCTTGTTTTACTCGATTCGCATGCGATTATTCATCGTGCCTATCATGCACTCCCTGATTTTATGTCTTCAGGGGGTGAACCAACAGGTGCGCTTTATGGTCTAACAACAATGCTGTTAAAAATTGCAACCGATCTGTCACCTGATTATATTGTGGCATGTTTTGATCTTCCACAGAAAACATTTCGTCACGAAGCATACGAGGCGTATAAAGGTACACGACAAAAGGCAGACGATGCACTGGTTTCACAAATAATCCGTTCGAGGGAAATATTTAAAGCATTTTCAATTCCTGTGTACGACATGCCAGGGTTTGAAGCAGATGATGTGCTTGGAACAATTGTTGAACAAGTGAAAAAAGACAAGGATTATGAAATCATTATTGCATCTGGCGATATGGACACATTACAACTTGTTGAGGGTACTCATGTAAAAGTATTTACGTTAAAAAAAGGAATAACAGATACAGTGGTATATGATGAAACGGCTGTCGTAGCTCGCTACGGTTTTGCACCGAAACTACTTCCTGATTATAAAGGTTTACGTGGAGATCCTTCGGATAATATTGTTGGTATAAAAGGGATCGGTGAGAAAACAGCAACCACGCTCATTACTACTTTTGGCACAATAGAAAAAATATATTCAGCCTTAAAAAAAGACGACCCTCGTTTTGAAGAAATTGGGATCACACCGCGTGTAAAAAAACTTTTACTTGAGGGTCACGATGAGGCACTTTTTTCAAAAACGCTTGCAACAATCCGCAAAGATGCACCAATTGTCTTTTCTATTCCAGAAAAAACTTTTAAAGAAGCACTTGATAATGAGGCTTTGCGAGCGCTGTGTACCAACCTTGAATTTAGGAGCTTGATTCCAAGGATTGCGTTGCTTACATCTACGCAAAGTAGTGTAGAACCTCAAGTCCGGGAAAATATTTCAAACGAAGAGTTGCTACCAGTTGCAGTAAAAACATGGTTGCTTAATTCAGATCTGACAAACCCATCGCTTGATGATATTCTTCGTTTTTCAAAAAGGAAAACGTTCAATGAAGCAAAAGAATCAATTGATACGATGCTTGAAAATGACAAAGATCTTTTTTCCGTGTGGAAAGAAATTGAAGAACCAATCATTCCGCTTGTAACAGCAATGGAACAGAAAGGTGTTTGTATTGATACTGCACTATTTTCAACTCTTGCAAAAGAATACAAGGAAAAACTGAGCATGCTAACTAAAGAAATATATTCATATGCAGGAGGAGAATTTAATATTAATTCTCCAAAGCAACTTTCAGAAATTTTGTTTGGGAAACTTGGTCTTGTGCCGAAAGGCAAGCGCGGAGAAACAGGTTCATTCTCAACAAAAGTTGAAGTTCTTGAAGAGTTATATGATACTCATCCGATAATTGGAGTGATAATGCGTTATCGTGAATTGCAAAAATTAGTTTCAACGTATATTGAAGTTATACCAACACTGCTTGATGTAAACGGACGACTCCATGCGCAGTTTTTACAACATGGTACAACAACAGGTCGTTTTGCTTCGCAAAACCCAAACTTGCAAAATATTCCAATTCGCACTGAACTCGGAAGAGCAATACGAAAAGGCTTTGTTGCACCACAGGGCAGGGTGCTTGTTGCGTTTGATTATGGTCAAATGGAACTACGTATTATGGCCATGCTTTCAAGAGATGAAAAATTGCTTCATATTTTTAAAGAAGGAAAAGATATTCATTCAGGAGTTGCAGCATATATTTTTAATGTACCCGAAGATCGTGTTGATGCAGAAATGCGTCGAAAAGCAAAAGTAGTGAATTTTGGTATTTTGTATGGCATGGGCGTGCTCGCACTTAAGAAAAATCTTGAAACAACCAAAGAAGAAGCACAACGATACTACACTGCATATTTTGAAGAATTTAAAGGAGTGAGGGAATATATTGAATCTATTAAAGAGTATGCAAGAGTTCACGGTTGTACCGCAACACTTTTTGGAAGAAAGCGTTCTTTTGAATCTATACGTTCAAAGATCCCGCATCTCCGTGCACTTGCTGAACGAATGGCGATGAATGCGCCAATACAGGGAACAGAAGCAGATATGATAAAGCTTGCAATTCGATTTGCAAAAGAAGATTTAGAAAAAATTGGTTTAGCTTCCCGTGTTGATTTAATAATGCAAATCCATGATGAGCTTGTATACGAAATCGACAACGAATGTGCTGACGAAGCAATAGTTTGTATTACAAAAGCAATGGAAGAAGTGCTTTCGCGTTCATACATTCATTATCAAAGCCCGATACCGTTTGTCGTAAATGCAAAAAAAGGTGCAAGTTGGGATGAAGCGAAATAGTGGATTTTTAATTGCGAGAAGAATACAATATCAGCATGGATACTACTAATGAAGTACAAAAAGAAAATGTGCACAGCGTTTTGGCGTATTCCTACAGTGTTTATGTTTTAGCATTTTTGCTCGGTATCGCCCTGTATATACTTATTCCTACCCCTGAACCAAAGGAGGAGCTTGGAATAATTGGAATGGTGATTTTAGGAATAGGGACATTGTTGGTATTTTGGGCACAGTCTACATCTCGAACAACACGACCACATAGAAATGATGGTGAGCCGGTTTCTACAATGTTTGCTCAGGGTCCATATAAAATCACTCGAAGTCCAACACATCTAGGGCTCGCACTTATGATTCTTGCGTTTGCTTTTTTTGCAAATTCATATCTTATCGCCCTTGTTGCGTTAGGCGCATATAGTATTACTCGCATGCATTTTATAAAAAAAGAAGAAGCACTTCTTTTGCAAAAATATGGAAATGCCTACCAAGACTATAAGAGAAAAGTAACGTGGTAATATGCTTTTTTTAATTTACGGAGAAAACGATACAAAAAGACGAGCAGAGCTTGATCGATATATTGAGAAATATCATACACAATCACGAATGCGTGTTGCGATGAGTGATGTTGATTTTCGTAGAGAACTTTTGGAAATGATTGCACGAGGAGACTCATTGTTTAATGAACAGTATACTGTCGTACTCTCAGGTGTACTCGATAATGAGCAGGTACGTGAAGCAATTTTCCCATTATTAAAAAATGCACATGATTCAAGTAATTGTTTTTTGTTTATTGAACGAACGTGCACAAAAGAAATAGTAAAGAAATTTGAAAAAGCAGGTGCGGAGATTGTTGAGTGTGCCGTAACTGCAAAAATAAAAAATGATTTCTCAATTTTTGCGCTTGCGGATGCGGTTGGTGCACGTGATAGGAAGAATGCATGGATACTATTGAATGAAGCACTTGATCGCGACATTGCTTCAGAAGAAGTGCATGGAGTAATTTTTTGGGAAATAAAAACATTATTACTTGCACACCCTGAAACGAAAGCAACACTTGAGAGTTCTGGATTAAATCCGTATGTTTTTAAAAAAGCGCATGCAATGGCAAAAGGGTATACCATTAAAGAATTAAAAGAAATGTCGGAACAGCTTGTAGCACTTTATCATGATGCACATCGAGGATTACTAGAACTTTCATATGGACTTGAATCTTTTTTGCTTTCTCGTTTATAAAAATAAATAATAAAAAAAGGGTCTCGGGTGCGATACTTTAGAAATCTACAGTATCCTACTCGAGACCCTTTCCTATGGAGAAACAAAGAACTACCTATGAATGAGCATTGAACCAAAAAAGAACTATGTAATAAATGTGGCGTGTACCAAATCCCCTTAATTATGTTACCCTCGATACGTGAGGTGACGTTTGGGAAAAGACAACTATGCTCTGAGTCTTATTGTATGATGAAAAATAAATGCGTAAAGAGGGTGTTTGTGGATAAGTTGGCTCTAGCAAAAAAACCCATACTATGTATGGGCTTTTTTACTATTGAAATAGACTTATTCAGCAAGAGCTTTGTCTATTGCTTTAGTAAAATCGTTAAGACTTGGAACACCTTCAAGCTTTTTCCCGTTTACAAAAAAAGTAGGGGTTGCGTTTACGCCAACTGCTAGACCATCCTTTTGATCTTCTGAAATTCGTTCACCGGTTGAAGTACTCTCATAATCTTTCTTGAACTTTGCAAGGTCTAAACTAAGACTACGCGCGTATTCTTCAAAAAGAGGGTAAGGATTTTTTTCATTTTCCCATTTTGATTGGTTTTCATAAAGTACATCATGCATTTCCCAAAATTTTCCTTGAAGCGCTGCGGCTTCTGCTGCTCGTGCTGAGGTGATTGCGTTTACATGTTGTTGAAGAGGAAAATTTCTAAAAACGAATTCTACATTTTTTGTTTCTGAATATTTTGCGAGACCTTGTTTAATGATTGGATGAGCAAGTGCACACGCAGGACATTGATAGTCTCCAAATTCAACAACAGTAACTTTTGGTGTTGTAGCGTTTGTGTAGCGATGACTTGTTTCTTTTACGAGCATCGCGGTGTCGACAGGACCATTTACTTCGGGTGAAGATTTGCTCCAAAGCATTAACCCTCCAACAACAATGATAAGCGTTGCAAGAATAACCCACAGTGTAACTTTTTTATCTTGATCCATAAATTTTATTTTGACTTACTAATAAATGCGACGTAGGTGATAATCGCAAAAGTACACAACGATAAAAATGGAATAGTAATAAAACCAAGCCAATTGATATACGTTGTTGTGCACGAAATACCGCCAACACAGGGCGCAAGCTTTTCAGGAATTATTTTCCATACAAGCAAGTTTTGATAAAGAGCAATCAATGTACCAGTGCTTGCAAGCGGAAGAATATATTTTCGCGCAGCAAGATCATTGTGCATGAGTGCTGTAAAGCTGATAAAGACAAGCGGATACATAAATATGCGCTGAAACCAACAAAGGACACAGGGGGCATATTGAAGCACCTCGCTAAAAAACAAACTGCCTACTGTTGCGCCAAGCGAAATCGCAAGGACAATATGAAGCATATTTTTTCTAATAATATGAACCATATAGATGTTGTAGCATATTTTGCTAGAAGCAAAAAGGATTGCTAACAATATAAAAAAAGCATAGGATGGAAGCATGCTATTTCTTGTAGGAATACTTGCATCAGCGGTAACCTTTCTCGGTGGAGTATTCGCGTTACGTTTTAAAGATAAATTACATCTTATTTTAGGCTTTTCAGCTGGAACGGTACTTGGTGTTGCATTTTTTGATCTGATTCCAGAATCGTTCGAGTTGGTGCAAGGAAAAGAAGCTTCATTATTTATTGTGCTTGGTATCATCGGATATATGATCCTAGACAGAACTTTTTTAAAGCACGGGCATTCACACGAAGAAGAGGATCATGCTCATGTCGTTGAATCAAAAAATCGTGGTGTTATGCGTGCAGTAAGTTTCGCAGTTCATAGTTTGCTTGACGGTATGGCGATAGGGTTATCGTTTCAAGTTTCATTTTCACTTGGTTTGGTTGTTACGCTTGCAGTGCTTGCTCATGATTTTTCTGATGGAATCAATACCGTAAGTGCTGTGCTTAAAAGTAATCATTCAAAAAATGAAATTTATTTTTGGCTTTTCATGGATGCAATAGCACCACTTTTGGGTATTTTGATCGCAACACAGATTACCGTGCAAGAACAAGTACTCGGTATAATACTTTCACTATTTGCAGGTTTCTTTGTTTATATTGGTGCAAGCGACCTTATCCCCGAAAGCTTCCATAATCATCCAACACGACTTACAACTATTGCAACAATAATTGGGGTTGTTTTTATAGGGGTGATAGTAACCCTCGCACATTAATTATGTAAGTACTAAAATTAAAAAGCCACCGTACGGTGGCTTTTTAATAATTTGTGCAGTATTACTTTGTTTTACTTGAACCTATTTAGATTTTAGTATAATTTTTTGAAAATGTTGCAAATGTGACAACGGAAGGTTTTGTAGTTTTTAAACTTGCCAATAATCAATAAATGTGTTATTATTGTTTAAGGATTTTAGAGTAACAAACAACGGACATTCACAACTCAAAACA
>CAZRBQ010000024.1:0-9774 GCA_964598385.1 uncultured Candidatus Saccharibacteria bacterium | reverse complement strand
CCATTGCGCAACGATAAACGCAGAAACAAATGCAGACACAAAACCAATTAATAAAAAGAGATATTCTTGTGGCGCAAATGTTACAGGAGACTTCATAAGATCAAGTACCGTTGCAGCACCCATTGTAGGAATAGCAAGTAAAAAAGAAAATTCAACAATATGTTCCCTTTTTATACCTCGAAGTAGTCCCCCTACAATAGTTGCTCCAGATCGAGAAACACCTGGTATCATTGCAATAATCTGTACAGTACCAATCACTACCGCATCAACCATAGTTACCGTACGATGCATATGTGCCTCACGTTTTACATACCATCGTTCAAAAAATAATAGTATTACTCCACCCAAAAACAGTGTCCATGCAATAACCGTAATATTACCAAGAAGGTGACCAACAACAAATGAATATAAAAAATACCCAGCGAGTGCTGTTGGAACAAATGCAACAATAATTTTTTTCCAAAGATTCTCTTGAGAAATTATTTTTTCTGCATAAAGCGCACACACAGCAAGAATTGCACCAAGCTGAATAATAATTTCAAAACTTTTCATGAATGATGTTTGAGGAATACCAAGAAGTGCTCCTCCAAGCGCGAGATGTCCAGTTGAAGAAATAGGTAAAAATTCGGTAATTCCTTCAAGGACTCCGAGAATAAGTGCATGAATATACTGCATTTAATAATGCTACCACAAAAAAATAAAAAACCGCTTGATAGGGAGCGGTTTTTTATTCGACTTACGTATCCTTATATGCTGGTATTACGTACTACGGTCGCTTGAACAGTTGCATCAGGATTTATCACACCGTACACCCGCACAGTGTTTCCAACAACAAATTGTGACAGTGTTGCAGAAAGCCAATTTCGATTTAATACAGAAGTTGTGGTAGCTACTGAAACAGTGTAAGTAGTACCACGAGATTGCATTGTAAATGTAGTTGGTGCGGTTGTACCAGCTAACGACACAAGCGTACCTTCAATTGTTGTTGCTTGGGTTTGAACTGGATTTGCTGTTTTAACTTTCACATGTGTTGCTTCAAGTGTGCTGTTTACATTATTGTAAAGCCCTGTTGCAGTAACACGTAGTCCAGCAATAATATCTGCAAAAGTTCCGCTCGTTGAATCCTTTTTAATTTCAGTAGTAGTTGCTACTTTTACAGTAACTGCTCCTCGATTATTACTTGTTAGAACAAAAGAGCTATTTGCGCTATCAACTGAAGTAATTGTGCCTTCAAATGTTGCGTTTTTCTTTTGTATTGACCAATCTTTGAGTACTTTCGCATCAACAACAAATGGCGATGTAGCGCCAGTTGCTATTGTGCCTGAAAAACTCACAAAATCACCAATAGTAATTTCTGAAAGAGATGTCATCGCGCCGCCATAACGACGTACTAATTGTGTTGTTGAACCAGTGTTTACAGTCCAAGTTGCAACCGCATTTCCCCACGCTGTCGTTGCAGTAACCACAGAACCAGTCACACCAGTAACTTTTGCTCCCCGAACTAATACTTTTCCACTATCTGTAACATGGATTTCAAGTGTTGTTCCCGCACGACGAGCCTCTCTATTTTGTTGATCATGATCATTATCAGCAAATGCACTGTGCGCAAGCCCAAGACTCATCACAAGCGCAAGAGCCATTGCTCCCAAGATATACTTTTTATTTCGCATAAAGATTACTAAATTTAATTACATTAATTAATAATGCCTCACATACTAGTATAACGTTTTCGCCTATCAATTATGTCAGAAATTCAAAAACAACACACAACCTCAAGAAAGTCAATCAAATAGTGTGATTAAATACTTGTCGATATCGTGTTGATCCATGTCATAAAACCATAACCCATCTCGATGCAACTTGCCCGCTAATGGCACTCCTACAAAACGCCAATGCCACGGTTCAAAGATATAATACGCATTTCCTTCTGGATATGAAAGTACAAACCCATAACGATACGCATTTTCTATAAGCCACGCGTATGCTTTATCTTTTTCAAAATTTGTAAGATTACCTCCTGTCGATGGAGTTGAAAAATCAACCGTTGTACCTAGTTGATGTTCAGAATATCCTTGATCAGCAGAAAACTTATTTGCTCCAGAACCAAATGTTACTTTGTATTGTGCTTTTAATGCTGTTTGTGTTGAAAATGATCTATATGCAGAAGCAACTCGTAGTGGTATTCCTTCAGCATTCGCAGCATCAAGCAACCGTACAAGATAAGAATATGCTTTTGCGTGGAATTCATAGGTTCGATTTTGCTCAAGAACATACCTTGCATCAATTTGTGTGAGTGCATCTGGAACGTAGTTCTCATTTAAAAAATATACTTTTGAATATTTTTGTAACAATCGAGCATCAATTTTACTCAACTTTTCAAGCGTTCCAACAGTTCCTGAAATTGCATTATAAGAATCAAGTAGTGTTTCAATCTGTTTGCCTGCTATTGCAAGCGAATCTTGTGTGTCAGCAAGTGTATTTTCAAGTAATGTAAGTTTTTGTAATTGTAGGTCCGAAGCATTTTTTAAATTCGTTGTATCATCAAAAAGAACATTCGTCTGCTTTTGCAGAAAATAATACTTATAGCCAAGCACTACCACAGCACCAAAAAGAACGACAATAAAAACCGCAGTTCCATACTGCAAAAAGTGCTTATTTAATAGGGATTTTTGCATAGTAGAAGTATACCATGCCCGCGTTTTCCACATTCCAAAAAATATACGCTGTACGTACGAGCCCCCTATGCTATACTACTACCAGTGTTTTATTACTAGTTAATTACATTTTGTATGAAGTTACACAAGATTACATTTTTGTTGCTCGTCATCGGTGGCCTTAACTGGCTCCTTGTCGGTGCAATTGGTTGGGATGTTGGTATGCTTTTCGGTGGCCAAGGTGCAATGATTTCACGCGTCGTGTATATTCTCGTTGGTCTCTCTGCTCTTCACCAAGTTTTTGGTCACAAGAGTACTTGTAAAGAATGCACTACAACAAAGCCTGCTTCAATGCCTATGTAGTTCGAAGTTTGCTTGTGTCGAATATCCTATCATTTAAAACCACCCTTTGGGTGGTTTTAAATTTGTAATAAAAAAGCCACCCGTATGGGTGGCTATGAGTTACTCTTTATTTATTCAAAGCTCTTTGCATGATGTGGCATGCCTCTTTGAAAACCTTGCTTGCCTCTTCGTGATCTTTCCAATGCTTGAGGGTAAAATACTTATCATTAAGGTCTCTGATACCACCAGTAATGATAGTATTTGTGATTACTTCTTCCCCTTTCTTATTTCGAGGAAAATAAAAACCGTCGATATTTTCAAAGCACGTATCGAAAAATTGACGATTAACGAAAACACGCTTTACAGGCAGACCGAGTGCCCGTTTAATGACATTATACGCGCCAGTTCTTGTAAGAGCGCCATCTTGAGTACCTACCATGGTGGTGTGTGTTTTTGGTTTTAAAATAACAAAGTTACGCATTACAAAATACCATATATACAGGGTTTTGCAATAGCTCATAATAATAAAAAGCCCAAACTATAATGGGCTTTTATTTACTATTTTATTTGTATATTCTTCAATAACTTCAAGATACGAGAGAATAAATAGAATGAACAAATTGAAATGTGCAAATCCTTTTGTCTCAAGATAGCCATGGTACGAAAAAAAGATAAATAACGGAACAACAACCACACTTGTCTTTATGCCAAATTTACGTACTGATGGACGAAAAATTCGCCCAAAAGACATCATCATGTGATGCCAAATTCTTAATACTTCGTTATACGGTGCAAATATGACACACTTTATGGTTGCGATTAAGAAAGCAACTCCAAACCACAAACCATAGATACCTGTATGAATTCTAAAAAACAAGTTTGAATAAACCCATTCATTATGAATATACTGTGCCAAAAACACAGAAAAAGCACTCGCGCAGATTCCTACGAGAACAAGAGGGATTATTTTTTTGTTTTTCATGGTGCTTGAATTATTACCCAGTTTTTATCAAGCTATCATGACACAAATAAATAAACAAGTTAGCGCTCCTTTAAATACTTTCCCGCAAGACTTAACGCAAATGATGGAAGAATAATAAAAACACAGGTAAAAAGTAAGCGGATAAGCATTGTATCCCACGGCGTATCAGCATGATCTGGCCCACTTGATGTGAAAACAATAAGCAAACCAATAATACCAAATGCGATCGAAGCACCTATAAATATTTTTGTAGCAATTTTCTGCATAACTAATGATTAGAGTATACCATTTTACAAATAAAAAACCCCTGCATTATTCGCAAGGGGTCACTTTTTTCGATAATTAAGACGCTTCAACTTTATGACTTACTATATACAACGAACATTTACTACTGAATTGTTTTGCTTTTTGGTACAGCGAGACGCCTACACTTTGCCAGGCGGTATCTCCTGCTATTTGAAACAGTGAGAAGCCTATATCTTGTAAAGCGTCAACGCCTGCTTTTTGGTACAGCGAGACGCCAAACAATTGAATTGCATTGTTAACTGCTTTTTGGTACAGCGAGATGCCAATCCCTTGAGTTGCGTGGTTGCCTGCTATTTGAAACAGTGAGAAGCCGCCTATCACTTGAGCTGCGTCGTTACCTGCTTTTTGGTACAGCGAGAGGCCTATCACTCGAGTTGCGTCGTTACCTGCTTTTTGGTACAGCGAGAGGCCTATCACTTGAAAAGCGTCAACGCCTGCTTTTTGAAAGAGACCAAATAACGAATAGCAGTTGTTTTCCGAAAAACCACCAAACAAAGAATAGTGATGCTTGCCAATTCGATATGGCATCCACGCAAAAAAACAAATCACTGCTCTACTCCAATTGATTTCAACATTAACGTAACACATCACTAAGAGAGTAACAATTGTGCCGACCAAGGCAAAAAGAAAGTTCTTATTTAGTTCCATAACTGAGTTGTTTTTGAATTTATTAGGTTGCCTCTATCTCCAAAAGAAACAGAGAAAACCCAACAAAATCAACATTAAACAACCCTGACTTTAAAGAACATTTTTTGTAAAGTATCATAAATATATTAATTAGTCAAGTATCACTCAAACTCATCTATTGCTCAGGGGACAATTTTTGATTTTCTGGATTTTTAAGAAGAGTATACCTTATCATATCCATTTCAAATTCTATTCCCTCTGTACCAGTTTTTGGCATATTTATTTTTGATTCTTCTTCAAATGATGGTTTTTCCATAAGTTCATTATATCATTGATCGAAAAAACATTTATTTCTAAAGTCAAAAAAATTGCTCCGGAGGTAGGGATCGAACCTACGACCAACCGCTTAACAGGCGGCCGCTCTACCGCTGAGCTACTCCGGAATGTGCACAAATACTATCAAAATTTATCTCAAAAAGCAAAAAAAAATAGGCCCCATATATTGGGGCCTATAGAGATATTCTCCGGCTAAATCAAGCCTGCCGAACCGAGAAGAACTTTGTTCTTGGAATTGCTGAAAAGCTTTTCGAAGATCTTCCCGGCAAATTCACTCACATACTCTGCACCGAAACCGTCATTGTCAGGAAATGACTTTTCGGTAAGAGTCAAAAGATGACGAGGCTCTTTGGGTGCTTCTGTGTGCTCATACACGATAAGCTCATGTGTCCCCACTTCTCCTTTTCGGTAAACTACCGGCAAGGAACAGCGAGTCACTTTTCGCAGAATGCTATAAAGCTCATCATGACTGAGCACCTGCGGGTGACTTTCCGGCTCGTCCCCATCGAAGTTGATCCGCTGGTGCATATCCTTCAACCATGTGGCTTTGTCAGAGTGAAGGCGCTCGTTGCGCCACTCAAAAAGTCGCACGCAGTCGAGGAATTCCTGAAGACTTTTAGGTACCTTACTTACCCCTTCCTCGAGAAGATTCGGGTTTTCTTCCTCGGTGAGGATTGGAATTTCGGCGTGACCATTGTCGTGCCCTTGTTGGTGTTTGTCCTGTGTTTCCATTGGCGTCTGGGATTTTGAGTGAATTTAGACATTATGATGTTGTTTAAGAACAGAAACATATCGTACTGCCACAATAAAAGGGTGTCAATATGTTATACTGTCTTCACTGTGCGAAAAACATATAAAATAACAACAATAACGCTCGGCATTGCAATTTTTTTTATAACAACCCTTGGATGGTATCAAGGTTCAGGAGAAATGCTTGGCAACTCACCTACAGATACTGCAATCGCTCTTGCTCGTCTTTCAGGTCTACTTGGTATGCTTGCACTATTATTTCAAGTAGTACTCATCGGGCGCATCCGGTTTATTGAAAGACTTTGGGGACACGACACAATGAATACACTTCATCGTGGACTTGGCTATGGAATTATAGTATTTTTCATAGCTCATATTGTAGGAATGTATTATGGTTATGGTAGCGATACAACAAATACTTTTATACAGCAAACACAAAGTTTTATAACAAATTGGGATGATGTTGGTAATGCTATTTTAGGTTTCATTTTATTTTTCATTGCATTATTCCTTTCACTGCCATGGGTTAGAAAATTACTTAAATATGAAACATGGTATTTCAGTCATCTTGTAATGTATGCAGCGATAGCTCTCGTCTTTGGCCACCAAACAGAATCTGGAGACCTCTTGCAATCTCCATTATTTTTGGGATTTTGGAATGCAATCGTGTATGGCGTACTTGCATGTATGGTCATCTATCGTTTTATTATTCCACTCGTTCGTATGTATACAATAGGATTTCGTGTTGAACGCATCGTACAAGAAAATGAAAATGTTCACTCTATTTATATTACTGGAAAATACATGAATCGTTTTGTGTTTGATGCTGGTCAATTTGTACATGTTCGTTTTTTTGCAAAGCATTTTTGGAAAGAATCACACCCATTCTCACTTTCAGTAGGACCAAATGGAAGCTATATTAGACTTTCAGTAAAAGAAAGCGGTGATTTTACTAAAATGATAAAAAATATTCCCCTTGGTACTCGCGTGCTTGTCGATGGCCCACTTGGACATTTCACATTACGAAATGCACGAAAAATGAACTACCTATTTATTGCAGGTGGTATTGGCATCACACCAATACGATCACTTGCACAGACCGTAGCCCACACCAAAGGAACCATGCAACTACTCTGGGCGGTCACAAAAGAAAGTGACCTTGCGCTTTATAATGAACTACAGGGTCTCGTGCAAAACATAACAATTTTTGTATCAGAAGGTGCACAAACGAATGGCTTCCGTAGCGGTAGAATTACAAAAGAAGCATTACAAGAACTTGCGCCAGATTACCTTGAACGAGACGTCTACCTTTGTGGCCCTCCTAAAATGATGGAAACTGTGCGTAAACAACTTCACGAACTTGGTCTTCCAAAATCTCAAATTCATTTCGAAAAATTCTCGTATTAACATCAATCTATGTTAAAGTATTTTTATGTTACCAAACCATTTCAGCGTAGAAGATGCCCTTAAACTTGGAAACACCGTCGCTGCCGACTGGGGTAAAATTACCCTTTCTGAATTTCATTTGGGATTAAATATGGAACTTGAACAAGCTGATGAATCAGATACAGAAGAACTTCTTGCTGGACGTGTTTTACATAATATTTTAGATTTTCCAAACTATTATAGTGATTCATTATAGAACATATGCGCATTCATCGTTTTTACAGTGACCAAACTCCCCTTGAAGAACATTCGACTCTTTTTATTTCTGATCCATTACTTATTCGCCAGATAAGTGGCGTGCTTCGTCTTACAACTGGAGAAAAAATTATAGTATTTAATGGTGATGGTTATGACTATACAGTCGACCTAGTAGAAGTTAAAAAAAGTGGTATTACTGGCATAATTACTCACAAAGAAAAAAACAATCGTGAACCACTCAACACCGTAACACTTTTTTTAGCAATTCTTAAAAAAGAAAATTTTGAACTTGTTGTACAAAAAGCCACAGAATGTGGTGTTACAAAAATAGTTCCACTACTTACAACTCGAACAGTGAAGCAATCCCTACATCGTGAACGATTGCAAATAATTGCAAAAGAAGCAGCAGAACAATCAGGGAGAGCTTGCATTCCAGAAATAGATCAACCACTATCATTTGAAAGTGCCCTGACGCAATTTCCGCTTTTTGATGAAATTTTTTTCTTTGATACCAACAGTACAACTTCACCACTACTAAATAATGATTCAAATAACAAAGCACTTTTTGTAGGCCCAGAAGGAGGTTTTACTAAAGAAGAATGCGCTCAAGCGTTAGCACAAGGTGCGAAACTGGCAAGTCTTGGCAAGCGCACCCTTCGCGCTGAAACCGCAGCAATTGTTGCGACATATCTCTTTACAAAATAAAAAACGCCGCGTATTTCCATACGCGACGTAAAACAAACCCACAAAAAAATTATTACTTCCACTTTCTACCACGAGAAGGCGGGGATTCGTTTCGCCTCAAATTCTGGTTCGGGTTTGAAGGTCCAGTTTGAGGAACACGTTCCTGCAGAAACATAGGATTTTGACCGAGCGATCCTTTGGAAATACGGGTCGGCAATCCATTTGCAGTAATCTCCGTAATCGGTAAAATCCCTGCATTTGAAAGTGCTGCGTATCCAAGCTCGCGAGCTGTGAGCAAAAGACTCAACGCTTCCGCGTTAAGACGTGCTCTTCGAGCAATGCCGTCATTTTGTAACTTCATTGCTTCTTCGAGATCAGCTTTCGCCTTCTTTACCGCGCGATTGTGCTTTCCCCAGTTTCCTGAAAAAAATGGAAAGTATTTTCTTCGTTCCAATTTCTCATTCTTTATCTGAGTTTTGAATCTGCTCACCGCACCGAGCTCCTGAAGAGAATCTGCTTCAAAGTGCAGCGTCTGCCTGAAGGCAGACATCTGCTTTTGGATAGTGATCTCATCAAGCGGTGCGCCATCAATCACAAGTGCCGAATCATTCATTCGACCCCGATGATAGTATGCGTATTCTGTCGCACTGATGAACTCATCGTTCATCTGTGCGTTTGCACTGACGAACAAATAGAAACTACCACTTTCCGGTGATCCTTTCCACACTTGATAGGTATGGATTCCCTCCACCGGCTGTGAGTCGTCCGTAATCATAAGATCGCCGAATGCCCGAATGCCGTCGGACGGTTTAATGAGCTTGCCACCACGCTGTTGGGCACGTGCTTCGTGAATGCATAAGCATGCAATTACCGTTGCTATCGCAAGGTAAATCAAATTCTTGAGTGTTTTCATCTCTCTTATTGGTTTTTGTAGGTTTGTGAATGAACTTTTTTATTAGAAAAATTATACACTATTTATATAAAAAAGTCAAGTAATTTATTGCATTTTAAGCCTTGATTTATAAGGTTTTTTTGAAATTAGCCATTTTTTTAAATATGAACGGCGGTGAATATCTGATATTCCATGTTGCTCTAAAGCTTTGTAATGTACTCTCGTGCCATACCCAACATGGTATTCAAAACCGTACATTGGATAATACTTTGCCTGCTTTTTCATATAAGTATCCCTGCGAACCTTTGCAACAATAGAAGCAAGTGAAATTACCGCAACTAATTCATCCCCCTTTATTAAGGTTTTTTGCTTTTTATAACGAGTAGGTGCATATAATGAACCATCAAGTAAAATAGTTTGTTTTTCATGAGCCCGCAACACGCGAAGTGTTCTACTTACCCCGAGCATAAGTGCCTTTCGTATACCCCATTTATCAATCGATTGCGCATGAATAAAATGTGATGAGAAATTACATTTTCCTTCTTGCTTCCATTGTA
>CAZRBQ010000023.1:3023-10885 GCA_964598385.1 uncultured Candidatus Saccharibacteria bacterium | reverse complement strand
ATTTATTGTTCTTATATTAACTGGCATTTTGGCACTTTCATATTTTAAAGGACTAGATTTACAAAAAAATATTGAAACAGAACGTGTAATGCATGACGCGCTTTTTGCAAAGCTAAACCCATTTCGTAGTGTTGTATTTGAGGCACGATCGGTTTATATAATGAATCTTGCTAACTCAAATGAACTTTATACCCGTCACCCAGATACCGTATTGCCACTTGCATCACTTGCAAAGATAATGACCGCCCTTGTAGTACTTGAACATTTACCAAACGATGCAATCGTAACAATCGACAAGGATGCACTATCGCTTACTGGTTCAGTTGGATTTAAGGTAGGGGAACGTTTTGATCGTGATAGTTTGCTCACAATTATGCTCGTTGATTCATCAAATGATGCAGCTCGAGCGTTAGCAAAAAAAACAGCAGGTACGCCAGAACAATTTGTAGCACTCATGAATGAAAAGGCTAGGGAGCTTGGTCTTACAAAAACAGTATTTTATAACGAATCAGGGCTAGATGAGTCACCAACACGTTCGGGTGCTTACGGCACTGCTCGTGAAATTGCACATCTTGCTAGTTATTTCTATTCAAAATACCCATCCATAGCAGAAACAACAAAACGTCAAACTATCGTAGTTACTTCAATCGATAAAAACAGCTACACCATCGAAAATACAAATACAAGTATCGACAGACTTATGAATCTGCATGTTTCAAAAACAGGGTATACTAAACTTGCAGGTGGCAATCTTTTGGTTGTTGTTAATGCAAATCAAAATGAACCTGTTGTACTTGTTGTACTTGGATCATCAATGACAGGTAGATTTGATGATATCATTAGACTTACAGAATCTGCGGTACAGTTTTTTCAATTACAAAGCATAAAAAATCAACTATGATACCGTTAAATTTACTAAAAATAATTTTGCCTACATTTATTTCGTTTGTTATTGGTGGAATCATTACGCCACCACTTACTTCACTATTTTATAAATACAAGTTGTGGAAACGGGTTTCTCGTCAAAATAATGAAGACCCTGTATCAGAAGCATTCAAAACTATTCATAATCAATCAGAAGAAATTAGAACGCCAAGAACTGGAGGAATGATTATTTGGCTTTCTACAGTATGCACCCTAATATTATTTGTACTTTTGTCTTATATTCACTCAGACAATCTTGTGTATGAAAAATTAAATTTTTTATCAAGAAATCAGACACTTTTACCACTTGTAGGACTTTTTGCGGGTGCACTCATTGGATTGCTTGAAGATTGGATTGAAATACGTCCAAGTAAATCTGTCGTTCACGGTTTAGGTACAAATAATCTTGTCACAATCGTTATTGCAATCGGTTGTATTGTTCGATATTGGTTTTATTTTAAGCTTGGAATTGTTGATATTCGAATACCATTTACTGCAACAAAACTATTTTTAGGCGGAGCAATTATCCCATTTACAGTATTGGTTATGTTAGGCACTTTTTCATCTCGAGTTATTGATGGAATTGATGGTCTTGCGGGTGGTGTTATGGCAACAATTTTCGCAGCATATAGTTTTATTGCTTATACTCAAAATCAAATCGATATTGCTGCTTTGTGTGGGGTTATTACGGGTGGTATTCTCGTATTCCTCTGGTTTAATATTCCACCTGCTCGTTTTTATATGGGGGAAACTGGTATGTTGGCACTTACGGTATGTCTTGCAATTGTGGCATTTTTAACTGATACAGTGCTTTTATTACCAATCATCGCCTTTCCACTTGTAGTCACCGCACTATCATCTGCGCTTCAAATTGCTTCAAAAAAATATCTTGGTAAAAAATTGTTTAAAATTGCACCGCTGCATCACCATTTTGAAGCACTAGGCTGGTCACGTCCTAAAATTACTATGCGTTACTGGGTTATTTCCGTAATATGCGCGCTTATCGGTATACTAATTTCATTTTTTGGATAGATGACTACAAAGCATGAGCATGTTGATAAATTTTTTTTTGGAATAATCGTCACACTTGTTGTGGTTGGAATATTTTCATTTATCTCATCATCGCTTGGAATACTTGCAAAAAATGAGGGGAAGTTTTATGGGGTATTAATGAACCAAATAGCACTTGGTCTTGGTGGTGGTATTGTTGCTCTTATTGTAGGGTTAAAAATACCATATCAATTTTGGAGAAAGTATGCTTTTTATTTTTTCCTTGGATCAATTGGTCTTACATTACTCGTTTTTGTTCCTGGGCTTGGTTTTGAGCATGGCGGAGCAAGGCGTTGGGTAGAGATCGGTCCAGTTTCATTCCAGCCAGTAGAATTTCTTAAAATTGCGTTTGTTATGTATTTTGCTGCATGGCTTTCATGGGTCAAACATAAAGCACAAGATTTACGCTATGGAGCAATACCGCTTATTGTATTACTTGGAATAATCGCCTCAGTATTATTTTTTCAACCTGACACTAAAAGCTTTATTTTAGTACTTCTCACAGGAACAGCAATGCTGGTAATGTCTGGTATACGTTGGAAATATTTACTTATGTTACTGTTAGTTTCTGGAATAGTACTCGGGGGGCTTGTTGTTGCAAAACCATATTTACGAGAGCGTGTCCAAACTTTTTTAAATCCAGCACAAGACTCAACAGGTGCTGCATGGCAAGTACAGCAATCATTTATAGCAATAGGTTCTGGAAAAACATTTGGGCGGGGCTACGGACAGAGTGTGCAAAAGTTCGGTTATCTGCCAGAACCTCAAGGTGATTCAATTTTTGCAGTAATAGGCGAAGAGTATGGTTTTGTTGGTACAACATCTATTGTGATACTTTATATGTTATTTGCATTACGAGGACTTTGGATTGCGAACAGAGCACCAGATCAATTTAGTAGACTGCTTGTTACTGGTATTGTTATACTACTTACAGCGCAATCATTTTTGAACATTGCTTCAATCGTTGGACTGTTTCCACTTACAGGTGTTCCACTTGTTTTTATCAGCCACGGCGGAACATCACTAGCACTTGCGCTCGGAGCAGTTGGTATCGTTCTTAATATTTCAAAATATCATAAACATAAACACAAATAATTGCTATGAAAATTGTATTCACGGGTGGTGGCACTGGAGGACACTTTTATCCAATAATTGCTATCGCTGAACAAGTAAATAAGGTTGCTGATGAACAAAAAATAATTGAATGCAGGCTTTATTTTTTCTCAAATTCACCATATGACAAAAATGCACTTTTTGAAAATAATATTGAATACCACTATGTTCCTGCAGGTAAACTTCGCCTTTATTTTTCGTTACAAAATATAGTTGACTTCTTTTCTCTTGGATTTGGATTTTTTGTAGCGCTAGTTAAATTATTTTTTGTTTATCCAGATATTGTTGTTGGAAAGGGAGGAGGAAGTAGTTTCCCTACACTGCTAGCAGCAAAAGTTCTTGGTATACCAATCATGATTCATGAATCAGATACTGTTCCAGGTAGGGTAAATAAATTTTTAGGTAAATATGCAACACGAATTGCCGTTTCTTACCCTGAAGCTGCTTCTTTTTTTTCAAAAAACAATGTTGCCTGGACAGGGCAACCAATTCGTAAAGATTTACATGACGCAACTGAATCTGGGGCATTTGAGTATTTGAAGCTTGAACCCGGAATACCAGTTATTCTTTTTTTGGGTGGTTCACAAGGTGCTCAAAAAATTAATGATGTACTTATTGACGCACTTCCAGAGCTAATAAAAAAATATCAGATAATTCATCAAACAGGTGCAAAAAATTTAGAAGAATCTAAATCACGTGCATCGATAGTAATAGGTTCAACACAATTTTCACATCGATATAAGCCGTTTGCTTTTTTAAATGTATTAGCATCAAAAATGGCAGCCGGAGCAGCGTCACTTATCGTTTCGCGTGCGGGCTCTACACTTTTTGAAATTGCACTTTATGGAAAACCTTCCATTATAATACCTATTACCGAATCAAATGGTGATCACCAAAGAAAAAATGCTTACGCATATGCTCGCTCAGGTGGTGCTGTTGTTATTGAAGAAGCAAATCTTACCCCGAATCTTTTATTTTCTGAAATTGATTCCTTGCTTTCAAATCCATTAAAACTAGAGAAAATGGCATCAGCTGCAAAATCATATGGAAAACCTGATGCGGCGTATACGATAGCAAAGGAAATTATAACTATTGCAATTGCACACGAATCATAATCAAAAAATTTGAACATATAGGGTAAAATTGATATCCTTTAGCTATGTTAAAAAAAATCCGTACACGTTTTGCACCAAGCCCTACTGGTTATTTACACGTCGGGGGTCTTAGGACGGCTCTTTACGCCTATTTACTTGCAAAACAGCACCAGGGCACCTTTTTGCTTCGAATAGAGGATACTGATAGGGAACGATACGTTTCTGATGGTATTCATAATATCCTTACTTCACTTGCATGGGCAGGTATCAATCCCGATGAAGGTGTTAGACTAGAAAATAATACTATTGTCAATAGTGGACCTGCTGGATCGTACATTCAATCAGAACGACTTTCTATATATAAAAAATATGCGGAAAAACTTATTGAACAGGGCCATGCATATTATTGTTTTTGTACTCCAGAGCGTCTTGCACGCGTAAGAGAGGAACGGCAGGCAAACAAACTCCCACCAGGTTATGACGGACTTTGCGCTACGCTTTCGGAATCCGAAGTAAAAGAAAAACTTTCTCACAATACGCATAGTGTAATTCGCCTTAAGATGCCTGAACACGGTGAAACAAAATGGAATGATCTAATTCGTGGAGAAGTAATTTTCAAAAACGATGACGTAGATGACCAAGTATTAATTAAAAGTGACGGTTATCCAACATACCATCTTGCCGTTGTTGTTGATGATCACGAAATGAATATTTCGCATGTTATTCGTGGAGAAGAATGGATTTCAAGCACGCCAAAACATTTGATGCTTTATCATTATTTTGGTTGGGAGCCACCACATTTTGCGCACCTACCGTTACTTCTTAATAGTGACAAATCTAAACTATCAAAACGACAAGGCGATGTTGCAGTTCTTGATTATAAAGCAAAAGGCTATCTTCCTGATGCTCTTCTTAATTTTGTTGCATTTTTGGGATGGAACCCTGGAAATGAAAATGAAATATTTTCACTTGAACAACTCATTACTTCTTTTTCATTAGACAAAGTAGGAAAATCGGGTGCTGTTTTTAATATCGAAAAACTCGATTGGTACAATCGTGAGTATTTAAAAAAACTACATCCAGAAGAATTAGTAGATTATATTCTTGCTTATCTACCAAACGAATTACAAACCAAAGAACATGATCGAGAATTTCTTTTACGACTTGCACCGTTACTTCTTGAAAGAATTCATAAAGGTGCAGACTTAGCACAAATGTTTGAACAAGGTGAATTAACATATTATTTTCAAGAACCAACTTATCCAAAAGAGCTTCTGTTGTGGAAAAACACCAAGGCAACTCGTGAGGGTTATATGGAAACAGCAGAACGATTGCAACATGTTATTAAACTTATCAATGAAGCACCTGCTTCAAATGATTCTGAGGCAGTCAAAGCAATAATTTTCCCTTATGCTGAGAAAGAAGGTCGTGGAGAAATACTTTGGCCGCTACGCGTGGCACTTTCTGGTAAAGAAAAAAGCCCTGATCCATTTACTCTTGCTTCACTCTTCGGAAAGCATGAAACAATTAAGCGAATTGAATTCGCAGTTGCGCTCCTTTCGTCATAAGACGTTTGTTTGTTTCGTTTTTGGTATACTAGAGATGCATGCGATATTTGCATAGAGATACAATCTTAAACACTTTCCTTATTCTTGCGTGCTTTTTCTGTGTTGTAATAGTTATTCATGCCCAATCCGCTGAAGAACTTCAAAATAAAATCCAAACCCACTCGGCAACAATTGATCAACTAGAAGCTGAAATTGCAGCATATCAGAAAGAATTAGACAGTGTGCGAACGCAGAAGCAGTCGCTCGCTGCATCTATTAAAGAACTTGATCTTACGACTAAAAAATTTGCCACACAAATAAATCTGACGAACCAAAAAATTACACTTAAAAACAATGAAATCAAAGAACTTGGTTTAATGATAAAAGATAAATCAGAAGCAATTTCTTCTGAGCGAAAGGGGGTTGCTGATTCACTTCGATACATTCGAGAATTAGATGAAACAACTTTTGTTGAAATACTTTTAGGAAATGAATCTCTGGGTGAATTATGGCGATCAATGGAAGATGCCTACAAATTTCAAAGGGATCTACGTACGCATTCAAAAGAACTTGCTGTCGTTAAAACAAGCTTTGAAACATCACGTTCTCAAGCAGAAAAAGCAAAGCAAGAGTTATTACAATTAAAAAATGATTTAGCAGATCAAAAAAGTATTATTGAAGAAGCAAAAAAAGAAAAAAATAAATTACTTACTCAAACAAAGAATCAAGAATCAGTTTATGCAAGCCAATTAAAACAAAAAATGGCACAAAAGGATGCCCTAGAAAAAGATATACGTGATTATGAATCGAAACTTAAATTTATCTTAAACCCAGGAACATTACCTCAACCAGGCTCTGCTCCATTTTCATGGCCACTTGATAAATTTGTTATCACTCAATTGTTTGGTAAAACAGCATCCTCTGGACGATTATATTCATCTGGAACTCACAACGGTGTAGATTTTGGTGTTTCTATTGGCACCCCGGTAAAAGCTATGGCAGATGGGGTAGTAGAAGGTGTTGGAAATACAGATGTTCAGTGCCCAGGTGTATCGTTTGGAAAATTTATACTCATCAAATATGATAATGGACTTGCAAGTAGCTATGGACACCTTTCCTTGTATAAAGTTTCAAAAGGTGAACGGGTATCACGTGGGCAAATTGTTGGTTATTCTGGAAATACGGGCTATTCTACAGGACCACATCTTCACGTTTCTGTCTACGCTCGTGACTCTGTAAATTTAATGACACTTCCATCAAAATCTTGTAAAGGAAAAATACTTACACAACCAATTGCAGCGATAAATGGCTACCTTGATCCAATGTTGTATTTGCCACCACGTTAAAACATAATAATTCCCAAGATACTATTCTAAAAGAGGCTACTTAATATTGATTTAAATTAATTAGCAATTAGTAAATTGTAAGTTAAAACTATGACGCTCTAATACAGGGAGTTACTGAGGAAATGTATTATAAGCACACAGGGTTGAGCACAGCTAATATAAAGGAATACTGGCAAAAGAATATTGAAATATTATTGCCATATAAGAGGCACAAGGCCTAGTTTGCTTTACTTTATGTATATGTCGCAAAAGATATATTGTGCGACATATATAAGTTTTCCACAGTTAGCATTTTAAACCATATTTAATACCTCCCTTATTAAATTAAGTATTTACTCTCAACCAAATAACTTGCGATAAATTTATGAAATATTTTTACTTGAAGGATTACATTTATTGTTTAAACATTACTTACACGAAGTACTTCGTGTAAGGCCTGCATTCTGCGCATCTTCTTCGGTCTTATACCATACCCTATTCCCCTCTTTAATCCTGTTTGCTGCACTACATCCAAATGGGTAATACTTTTTTCCATTTTTCGATGCTACAAACGCTCCGTAGGTTTCTTGATTATTTTTTTGAACTTCTGATTTACTATATTGTCCAACATATTCTGAAGCCGATATAACCATTGCTTTTTGTTCTTTCATATCTGATTCTGGTGGAAGTACTATATACACTTGAGCATCATTATTTTCTCTTTCAGCATACATACCAAGCAAAAAACCTACTGATGCAACAAGTAAAATAATAAGAATAATTAGATAATCTAACAGATAAAACCAGAG
>CAZRBQ010000023.1:0-3013 GCA_964598385.1 uncultured Candidatus Saccharibacteria bacterium | reverse complement strand
TTTAAATCCTGATAGTTTCATATTTTATTTCCTCAATTCAAAATCAAATTATAATAAGAATGAGAGCAATTTCTTTTCCTCTATCACTCAATAGTGAGCCCTTGATTTTTTCCAATATTGGTGGTACACTCATACGACATAGTTTATTATAAATTAGGGATATAATCTGTACAGCATCATAACTGTTAGCTGTGCGGTAAATATACATATGGCACATAGGAAAGCCGGCGGTTCGGCAAAAAACCTCCGAGATTCAAATCCTCAATATTTAGGTACAAAGCTTTATGCGGGTGAAAAAGCAGGAGCTGGATCTATTATTGTTAGACAACGAGGAACAAGAATCCTAGCAGGAAAAAACGTTGGTACTGGTAAAGACTATACCCTTTTTGCGTTAAAGTCAGGAACAGTTAAGTTTGGAACAAAACGAAAAACTAACTTTGATGGTAAAACAGTGGTAAAAAAAGTAGTACATATCGTTGAATAAAAAACCCGTAAATACGGGTTTTTTATTTTAATGCATCAATTATTAATGTAAACTGCGAGTGTTTACCTATTATTTCAACTGGTACAATAAAAGTTCCGATGGTTTTATAAGGCTCAGAAATTTTAATTGATTTCTCACTAATTTCAATATGTAATTGTTCTTTAAGTTCAAAACAAATATCTTTAGCATGTATACTTGAAAACAAGTGTCCTTGTTCATTTGCCTTACGAGAAATGTGTAGCGTCACCTCTTTTAAAGCTCGGAGATTTTTTTCAAGTAAATCATTTTGAATTTCTTTTTGAACACGAATGTGCGATTTTCTATTTTCGATTTCTTGAAGTAATGCTGGAGTAGCAATAGTAGCAATTCCTTTTGGTATAAGCATGTTGCGAACATACCCATCAGGAAAATCCTTTACTTCATCCTTTTTACCCACTTTCGGGGTATCTTTCAGAATAATAACTTTCATAAGTAATTACGGTATTATTTATTTTTTAGTAAGTCAACAGCCTTATTATATTGAGGATCAATCTCTTTTTCACGATCCTGTGAAGTAATTTTTACAGGAAAATCTGGAGTAAGTCCATGTTCATTTATTGAATTACCCTTAGGTGTTAACCAATGAGCAACAGTAATTTTTAACGTCGTATCTTTTGTTAGACGGACTGGCTCTTGAACTACCCCCTTGCCAAAAGTTGTCTCACCAACCAACTTTGCAACACCATTTTCTTTTAACGCACCTGCAAGTATTTCAGATGCTGACGCAGATCCACCATCTATTAGAACAATAATCTCAGGTGTTCTATCGAGTAATGGCCCACCATGTGTTCTATAAACAGTTTGGGGGAGCGATTCTCCATAGTCTTCAATAACAACTTTTTTTCCTTCCGGTAAAAAGAAACTTGCGATGTCAACGGCTGCTTCCAAATATCCACCAGGATTTCCGCGCAAATCAATAATAAGTTTATTTGTACCTGTCTTTGTAAAATCAATTAAAGCTTTCTGGAAAAGTGCGGGTGCATTATCAGAAAACTGATAGAGTGCAATACTAAAAATTTTATTTTTATCATCAAACTTAGTTTCAAGTGTTGGAATTGCAATGGTATCTCTTATCATTGTAATATCACGTGGCTCCATTTCGCCCTCACGATAGATTGTTAACGTAACAGGTTTTCCTCGCTCTCCTCTAATAAGACTTATTGCTATGTCGAGCGACATATCTACTGTAGATGTACCATCAATTTTAATTATCTTGTCACCTTTTTGAATGCCTGCTTTATAAGCAGGGGTATCTTTTAGTGGTGCAATGACAGTTAAAATATTTTCCTTAATTCCGACATCTATCCCTACCCCACCAAAAGATCCAGACAAAGATTCATTAAATTGTTTTGCTTCAACTGGCGGGAAAAACTCAGTGTAAGGATCGTTATACGCACCAGCCAAACCTTTTATTGCGCCCCAAACTTTGTCATTTGATGTTACTGAAGCATTATCAATATGTTTTTCTGAAAGTATTTGCCAAGCTCTCCAAAATGGCGTGAAATCAGTGCCAGCAAGCAATTCATTCGGCTCAACAGAAAGCTGTTCAGCAAGCGCCTTATGGCGTGCATAACCATAACTTGCACCTAATGCAAAAATACCGGCAACGACAAGTATAAATCCCAATGTATTGATTGCAACTTTCTTTTGTGCAAGTTCTTTAAGTTCCATAGCATCATTATTACAAACAAATTCTAACGGGTCAATTTTCTGATTGGTTTACAGTTGAAAATAGTTTTTGATATTCTGATGTCGCATTTTCTTCATTGAGTAATGCTTTTTCTGTATAACTATTTGCTGGGTCCCAAAGCATCCACGATGTTAAACCACTGTCGTATGTAGCTTGAATTTGTGCGCGCACCATCTCGGGCGTATAGCGTGCTCCAAGATCAAAATCTTGAAGCCATGGACGGAGCTTATCTTTTGATACTCCATGTTCCTCTGCACGCGCTACAGCTTTTTTCATAGCAATTGAAATTATTTCATAAGGTTTCTCGGCGGGCTTCGCAATACCATAAGTTCCATCAGCAAAATGTGATGGGTATACCATTGGTGAAATGTAATCGAAATTATCAAGTGCTGATTCTAAGAGTTGCCCTATCCCGAGATCACTTGTATCTGTTGTGGTTAAACCAAAAATATCTGCCGAGAATACCATATTCTTATCTATACGATTTTCTTTTACATAAGAGAAAAAGCTTGTAACCACATCAGAGCGTTTTTTTCCTTCGCTATAGGGATACAAAATATCTTTTAGATCTCCATCAGAAGGAAAACGAATATAGTCAAAATTTGCTTCATCAAACCCTTTTACTCGTGCTTCTTGAGCAATGAGTAACGCATAATCCCAGACCTCCCTGCTTCCTACATCAAGCCATGCAAGCTTTTTTTTATCGAGCCAAAGCTTTTCTGGATTTTTTTTAGAATGAAGTGCCTGCTCAGGAAATTTTCTTGCAAAAGCTGTATTTTGTAATACTGCAATTATAGTTC
>CAZRBQ010000022.1:370-10983 GCA_964598385.1 uncultured Candidatus Saccharibacteria bacterium | reverse complement strand
CTTCCACCCTCAGTGAGATATCCTAATGCTTTTCGTAATCCAATTTTTATTTCTTCAAGTTCTTTATTGACCACAATACGTAACGCCTGAAATGTTTTTGTTGCTGGGTGGATTTTTCTTCCAAAAGTACTTGGTACTACTTTTGCGACGACATCTGCAAGCTGTTTTGTTGTCTCAATTGGTGCATTATTTCGAGCTTCTACAATTGCCCTTGCTATTCTTCGCGCATATCGTTCTTCTCCATACGCATAGATAATATCTGCAAGTGTTTCTTCGCTCCAAAGATTTACAATGTCCTTTGCGGTAATATCATCATCATTTGGATCACGCTTCATAGTCATTAGTAATGGTTCATCTTTTTGGAATGAAAATCCACGCCCTGAAGTATCAAGTTGAAATGAACTTATTCCAAGATCAAAGAGGGCGGCATCAATTGAAGTAAGATTATATGACTCAAGTACTTCATCGATTTTTGAGAATGGAGCACAAGCAAGATGAGCGTTTGGCAACAAAGAATGTACGCGAGCGACAGCATCACAGTCTTTGTCAGTACCAACGATTGTTATCTTTCCATCAAATTTTGAATTAACGTAATTACTATGTCCACCACCACCAAGTGTTGCATCGAAAAACACCTTGCGCTGACCAAGATTAAGGTTGTCTATTGCTTCATGTAAAAGTACTGGTGTATGTGACATATATGTTTGCATTAAATGATGCCTGCTTTGCCCAATTTTTCTGCAAGTGCATCTGCTTCTTTTTCGACCACTTTTTTATATTTATTCCATGCTGATTCGTTCCAAATTTCAACCCTATTTTGCACACCTACAACTGCTGCCTTTTGTGATAGCCCGACTTTATTTTTTAATATATCTGGTATTAGTATCCTACCGAGTGAATCAACATCAATTTGTGTTGCTTGACCAAACATATAGCGGTTAAAGCTTCTATTATCTGCTTGCATGAGTGACGTGTCAGAGGAAAGATGTTCAGAAAATTTTTCCCAGCCTTTTATCGTGAATAGAAACAAACAATTATCAAGTCCGGGTGCTACAACTATCGACTTCCCCATTTCTTTTCGAAACTTCACTGGAAGTGAGATACGATTTTTCTCATCAATTGTGTGAATATATTCGCCGATTAGCATACTTTTTATTTCCCACTTATTCCCACTTAGTTACCATTATAATCCACTTCTTCCCACAATGTAACATTGTAATGTGGATAAAAACTACAAATAGACAAAACACCATAGTTTTGCTACTATGTCGATAGAACCAAAAACCTGCACCTCATGAAAGAAAGACAAAATCCGACATTTGCTATTGCTGTCATCGAAGATGAGCGCCCACAACCGTGGGTTTTGCGACGTGAACCGCTTCTTCTGCTTCAAGAAAATCCGTCCGATCTCAAGAAGACCGAAACACCTACATTGGTGGAAGTGATTGCCGCCATCCAAAAAAATGGTGGTGGTTTTATCCATTCGTTTGGGGGCAAGGTGGTTGTTGATGTACCTGAAACGGTACGCAACATTGAAAAAAAGCCTTGACGTTCTTCTCGATAGCAAAATCCCCGCATGGTTTGCGGGGATTTTTTATTCTATGCTCACTATTTTATATTTTGTTATGCCTTTTGGTGTGACTACTTCAGCTATTTCACCCTTCTTTTTACCATACAGTGCTTGACCAAGTGGTGAATTGTTTGAAATTTTATTGGTCAACATATCTGCTTCTTGAGAACCAACAATTTGATATGTCTTTTTTTCATTCACTCCCTCTTTTTGAATCGTGACAGTTGCTCCAATTTCAACGAGGCTACTACTATGCTTCTCTACAACAACAGCGCTTTTCAATATTGCCTCAAGCTCACGGATCCGATCTTCAAGCTTACCCTGCTCCTCTCTTGCTTGATGGTATTCTGCATTTTCTGAAAGATCACCAAGTGACTTTGCATAATCAAGTTTTTCAATAATTTCTTTGCGTTTTACAGATTTGAGCTGTGCAAGCTCTTCGGTCATTTCTGTCTGTTTTTCTTTTGTAATATAATGTGTTTCCATTCGGCCTACTGTAACGTATTTATTTTAAAAAGTCAAAATGATTCAAAATATTCTTTTTTTTCATTTTGCATATAATCAAGTACTCCACGCATAACACGAGACGCAGAAATAGTTGTATCTTTTGGCGCATAATCCATGAGTAGTGCAAAAGCATATCGAGGTGATTCATATGGGAAATATCCCACAATCCATGAATTTACATTTTGCTTAGAAATACCTACTTGCGCTGTACCAGTTTTACCTGCAACTTTTACATAAGGAACATTTAAAAGTTGTGCGGTTCCCTCAGTAACCACCTTTCTCATTCCTTGCAAAACTACTGAGTATGCATCATCTTTTATACCTTCTACAACACGCGCAGGTGTAGTTTCTGTTTGATTTGTTTTCAGAATTGTTGGTGTAACAAGAACACCCTTACGCGCAAGTCCGGCTGTAGCACGAGCCATTTGTACAGGAGTAACCTGAAATCCATATTGTCCAATCGAAGTATTGTACGTATCTCCTACACGCCAAATATCACCTTTGAAGTTTTTCTCTTTCCACTCAGGTGTTGGTATCACTCCATCAATTTCACCTGGAAGATTAATGCCTGTTTTTTCAGCAATACCAAATTTTCGAGCATAGTCATCAATCCTTAAAATTCCAAGACCAGGCTGGTCAAGGTATCCCCCACCTACTTGATAAAAATATACGTCAGAAGAGACAGCAATTGCCTTTTGCATATCTACATAACCAAAAACACCGTGATCTTTAAAAATTGATTTTTTATCAGGGAAATATGGGTTTGGAATAGAGAGTGAGCCGTTTGAAAGTATATTTTTTGTAGCACTTATTACCCCTTCATTTAATGCTGCAAGGCCAACAAATGGCTTTACAATTGACCCAGGCGTATAAATACCACCAACGGCCCGATTCATAAATGGTTTTCGTGAGTCTTTAAAATACGCATTAATCTGTTCTGTGTCATCTCCAAGCGAAACAACTTCGGGTTTATATTCAGGATAGCTCGTAAGAGCAATTATTTCTCCATTATAAATATCCATAATCACTCCAGCTCCACCTCGATAACCTTGTGAGCCCCCAGTATGTTTTGCAATAGATTCATATAAACTTGCCTGAATACCCTCATCAATTGAAAGGACGATATTTTCACCATCAATAGGCGGATTAATAGCATTTTCAGTCAAAGTTTCCCCATGAGCGTTTGTTTCTTCAATTTTTAAACCATTAACACCACTGAGACGCTGATTAAAAATCTTTTCAGCACCATCTTTTCCCTCTGCTTCGGTTTTGTAGTAATAGCCTTTTTTATCTTTTTGAGGATAATTCATATATCCGAGCACATGAGCAAACCCTGGTTTATCAATATATGCACGATGTGGAAAATCATCGCCGTTTAAAGCTTCTTCATTCCACGCCAATTCAACAAGATTTCGATCGTAAAGTATCCCTCGATGAGCAAATATTGGACGTTTATTTAAACTATTATCCTCACTTCGTTTTGCATATACATGACCATCACGAAGCTGTAAAATTCCGAGTCTTCCAGTAAATAACAAACCAAAAATTACAAAGCAGACACCAAGAACAACCACTGTTGTACTTGAAATAGGTTTTTCAATTCTCCCTTCAAATTGTTGTGTATCAAATTGGGGTAAATTTTTCGAATCAAGAAAAATTTCATCAGGATCGATTTCGTGTATACTAAATTTTCTTTTTTTTCTAAAGAGTCGCATGACGAATAAAAAGTTGCTTACGGAGCATTGTAACAATAAGCACAAGTGCAAGAGAATAATATACCATTCTATAATTTCCGAAAGAATTTAAATATGATCCATACACAAGATCATATAACAATCCAACCAAAACCATAGGTACATACCAACGGAAAAAAATCATTGCAAATAGCATTCCAAGTAAGAGTGCCCACCATGGCAAGAAAAAGAAAAGTACGCCAAGCACAAGCAAGAATACAATCTTTGCAATCATGCTCTTATTATAATTCGGCACGCAAGAAAGGCAAAAATTGCCATTTAAAAAAGTGATTGTATAATTTTTCTAATAATGAGAACGAGAATAAGTATACAAAGTCCAAAAAATACTGGTTTATTAGCAAAAATAAAGTGTGCTGTTTGCCAAAAGAATAATTGAATATAATTCCAAGGCGTTTTCAATGCGCTACTTGTATCTTTTGTAATATATCCTGAAGAAACAGTACTCGCAGGACTCGTATCATCATTTGAAACTTTCTTTGACTGCCCAATCTCGTCTTTTATTTCTGATATCGTATTCCCCATATCACGAGCAGTTTCTACGCGAAAATCATCTACTCCTTCATACCATGTATCAAGTGGTGTTTTCTCAACAATAAACTTCTCAAGTGCAGTTGCATCATTATTATTTTTTATTGGAGTTGTTGTTGCTACTGTTGTTGTACGTGGCGAAACATACGTTTGGTCAACACCTGTTGTATTGAATGGTACTTGTGGAGTTTCTACATTACCAATCTTTGCTTTTGTGATTTTTGCCATGATTGCGTGATCTCCTGCTGTTACTTTCCATTCAACAAAGACTGTACCGTACCCTTGCGCATTCACAGAAAATTGCTTTGATGCTATAACGCTATCTTTATCATAAAAGGTTGCTGTACCAGCAAGCGTGCTCGTACTTGGATTATTTATCAAAGTATAGATCTTTACCTTCTCGCCTTCCACAAGCGGATATTTAGAATACCAAATATTTTTTTGTATAAAACCTGTTCCTTCTGCTATTGTTGCGGCACGCACCATTTGGGGTGCAACAAACAACAACATAATCACACTGCAAGTGAAAAAATAACGGTAATGCCTTTTCATATTTCTCTAGTGTAACATCAATAAACAAAAACCCCCTAAGGGGCCTTGTTTATTTCACTGTAAATGATGCTTTTACGGTAACCATTATTTCCTTTTCTTTTGTTGAAGTATCGTAATATCCATAGTCTGAAACATCAGTTGAATTTGCCTGTATTACCTGAACCACGCCTTGAGATGCTGATCGTAATTTTCCAATTCGAGCACCGCTAGATTCTGCAATCTTTGTAGCGCGTGCTTTTGCGTCAGCAAGCGCGTCTGGCAACAACGACACCCTAGCTTCAGGTAATTTTGTATAGTAATACTCAAGAGATTCTGGAGTATAAATAACACCCTTTGCAACTATTGCGCTTGTCTTTTTTGCGAGCAAGGTAATTCCATCAACATTCTCAGATTGAACAGTCACACGTTGTGAAAGTGTATATTGATCTCGCTTATTACCATACATATCATAACTAGTACTCATTTGTATCGGCGAAATCGAAATATTATCTTCTGCAATTCCATTATCTGCTAAGAATTTTTTCACAACAGCAAGATCCTCTTCCATACGATTATATGCCTCATTCAATGTTGCGCCTGTTGCAGTCCGAGAAAAACTCCCTGACATTTTAATCCTATCTGAAACTACAGACATCTTCGCTGATCCTGTAACAGAAAGTGCATTTGCGAACGATTTTGTTGAATAAAATACCCATGATCCAATAATTGTACAAACGACAAGCGCTCCGCCTAAAATTATAGGTGCAAATAAACTATTATTTTTTGGTGTTAGTGTATCCATACGACTAGTATACTCCTTTCAATTTATGGTTGAAAGAGTGACTCAGGACTAAAAATTACTTTTGTAATACCGTCAAACTGCATAATGGTTTTCTCAATTGAGGTAGCTAAAATACCAACCTTGCATGAACCACCTGATGTTTGAAAATTTGGATCGTTCATAGTTACTGTGGCAATACCATTAGTAATCGAGAGTGATTCAAGCGTCACACCAGCTAACGGGAAAAACGTTGTAAAACCAGCCTTCTTTTCATCTTCAGTTAATTCTCCTTTCAAAAATAATTTAAGTACATCTGTAGGCGTAGCGTCTTTTGAGACATTTCTTACTACAAAACTTATGCTTGCTGTATCGCATGGATCTGTTTTATATACATCAGTGTTTGAATTTTGATAGAACAAAAGTACTGGCTTACTTGAAGCAACTTCACTTGTATTTTGATTTTGTGATGCATTATTCGCATACTTATCTGCAATTTTTTTACCAAAGAAAAAACCAAGAACAACAACAATAAGAAGAACAAGGCCCGTTACTTTTAGAAAAGTTTTCATACTAAAAGTATACACCCCTTTTGCAGTAAAATGCTATACTTACACAAAGCTCTTAAACAACTCAACATGGGAATCACGTACAATAATTCTGAAAACTCCTTTCACAAGGAGCTCACACAGGCGGTTAACGATTATTTTAACCAAACTGGTAAAAAACGTGACGGGGGTATCCATTTGCTTTGTAAAGCATTCGTACTTATTCTCCTTGCGTTTTATATCTACTACACCTTGGTCTTTGTAGTGAGTACTTTAGGGTCTGCCCTTCTACTTTCTGCTGGACTTGGTGTTATCTTTGCGTTTATTGGATTCAATATTATGCACGATGCTTCACATAAAAGTTTTTCGAGGTATCAATGGCTTAACACCATCATGCTTCATACACTTGAACTTATGGGAGCATCTTCAACGCTTTGGTACAAAAAGCACGTTATCATTCATCACACATTCACAAATACAACTGAAGATGATGATATAAATATTGCACCTGTACTACGAATCCGCAAAGAAGACAAACGATATTGGTATCACAAATACCAAGCATTCTATGCACCCCTTGCCTATTCACTCCTGTATGTACAATGGGTTTTTTATAATGATTTTAAAAAGTATTTCAAAAAACACATTGGAAATCACGAGGTTAAATTCACCGCATACGAAAAAGTAGTATTTTGGCTTTCAAAAGTAGTTTATTTTTTACTTTTTATCGCCATCCCGATTGTTCGTCACGGATTTATTAATACGCTTGTATGCTATGCGGTTTTTGCTATGACATGCGGTCTTTTGATCAGCATAATCTTCCAGCTTGCACATGTAGTACACACAAGCACATTTCCTAGTGTAAACGTAACAACAGGTACTATTGAAACTCCATGGGCAATAAGTCAACTTCAAGAGACAAGCGACTTTGCTACAAAAAGTCTGCCACTCTTCATCTTGCTTGGTGGGCTTAATTTTCAGACTGTACACCATCTTTTCCCGCGTATCTCTCATATTCATTACCCTGCACTAGCAAAAATTGTTGCACGAATATCTGAAAAGTTTGGTTTAACATACAACCGTTTAAGTTTTACATCTGCTCTTTATTCTCACTTTAGTTATCTACACCACGCTGGAAACTTTGACTAATGATTCCCGCAAAAAGCGCCCTTTCCCCGAGGGCGCTTATTTTTTACTTCTATTGTGAAATAGTTCCGATATAAAAATCTGAAAGTATTGATTCAGCACGAGGACTATGCTTCTTGCCACCCATTGCTCCATAAAAAATATCAGTGGCGTCCTTGCCACACCCAATCAAAATTTTATCTCTACCAGGATGAGATGAAATATATGTTGTAACATCAAATACTCCCCCTTCGATAACCATCCAGCATGAATTTCTCGATGCATGTTGTGCTACATCGGCAAGAGTAAATGTTTGTTTAGGTGTAGTCGTCAAGGAACTAGACGTAGTGATTGTATCTTTTGTGACCACAACATTTGGAGCAGGCTTCTGTACCTGAGAAACAATTGTTGAATTAGAGTCTAATTCTTTTTCAGTCTTTTGTGGCGCGTTAACCACTGGAGCAACAACTTTTCTTGCAGACCAAAGATATAATAACCCGCAAAAAAACACCATAATAACAATAATTGAAAATAAAACTTTTTTCATATACTCTATGTTAATTCTTTAATGAATCTGGATGTATTGTGCTCCAAGCATACAACACAACAGACGCTGAAACTGCGGCATTCAAAGACTCTGCCCTCCCGTGCATTGGAATACAGAGTAAATGATCGCATAGTTCACGAGTTTTTTCGCGAATACCAGTACTTTCATTTCCTAAAATAAACACTGACGGCTCATCAAATTTTTGTTGCGGTAAACGTTCTTTCCCTGAACCATCAAGACCATAAATAACAAAGCCTGCATCTTTTAATTCTCGTATTGTTTGATTAACATTTCCAATAGAAACGAGCGGTACTCGAAATGCCATTCCTGCTGAAACTTTTACGACAGCACCCGTGATAGGCGCCTGATTATGTTCAGGTATTAGTACACCAGCCACACCGAATGCGGCGGCAGAACGAATAACAGCTCCCACGTTATGCGGATCTTGTACTTCACCAAGAATGACAAGTGATGTTTTAGGCGACAGTGGAAGTGAGCGCATGAATGCATCAAAGGATTGAACAAGCTCGTTTACCGCAACAACACCTATGACGCCTTGATGTGTTGCATTCCCCTCAAGACTACTAACATGTTTTGACTCAAGAGACGCGACTGGAATCTTACTTTTATCGATAAGTGATCGTAATTTGTCATCGTCAAGTTTTTTCGCAATATGAATTTTTTTTACTGCATGTGGTGCGTACCGAAGTGCTTCTGTTAGAGCATGCTTACCATAAATATAGATTTTCGTTTGTTTCATTACCAAAGCGTAATACAGATAGCAAATAATTTCAAATTTCCTATTGCATAACATATAAATATATACTAATATGTTTATATGACAGACCTCTGTAGTGAAATTGAAAAGTTCGGAAAAGGTATTGGTAACACAAATCGTTACCACCTGCTTGAAGCGCTTCTTGCGGGACCTTTAACTGTAACTGATCTTTCAGATAAAGTTGGCCTGTCACAACCTGCCGTATCGCAACATTTAAAAGTACTGAAAGAAAATAATCTTGTAACCGACACGCGAAACGGCAAGGAAATCTATTATTCACTTAACACCCACTACGTGGTAACCCTTCTTACGCGACTCATTACCCAAATGCGTAATGATAAGCAAAAGAAAAAATAATCTATGGATTACACAACTCTTGCAAGCGATACAACCCTTGCGACACTTTCAAAAAATCTTGAAGAACGAAATATGCACGCGCATATTGTTGAAACTAAAACTGAAGCTCTGGAAAAACTGCGTGAACTTATCCCTGCCGGCGCCCGAATACACAACGGGAGCTCGACAACGCTTGCAGAAATAGGATTTATTGATCTTTTAAAATCAAAAAGTCATCCATGGGAAAATCTTCACGAAAAAGCACTTGAAGAAAGCGACCCTGTAAAACGAAAAGAGCTTCAAGATAAAGCACATTTTGCTGATTTTTATCTTGGTAGCGTTCACGCACTTTCTGAAACAGGAGAACTCGTTATCGCATCAGCATCTGGAAGCCAACTCCCTTCAATTGTACACACTGCAAAAAATCTAATTTTTGTTGTTGGAACACAAAAAATTACTCCATCACTTGAAGCAGCGCTTACTCGCGTACGCGACCACGTTGTGCCACTTGAAGATACACGCATGAAAAATACTGGAGGTCACGGCACAGTGCTTGCAAAAATACTTATCATTGAAAAAGAACCAACATTTATGGGACGTAACGTGCACATAGTACTTGTAAAAGAAAAACTCGGATTTTAAAAAACCGCCGTAAGGCGGTTTTTTAAATACTTTCTTTCAAAGCCTCGTTAATGGTACGACAATTAAATACAAAAGATTGTTCTTCAAGTTTTTTTGGAATAACACGTTGACTCATCACAATAACCCCAGCAAGCTCACCAAGTACACGATGAAGGAGAAAAGCTGGTACTCGTAACAATGCGAATCTATGTACACTTCTTGCTATGGCTTGCGCAAGTTCACGATTTCGCACAGGAGTCGGTGCTACAGCATTTACGGGACCATTCAAACGTTCATTATCTACTGCTTCTGCATAGATTCTTACAAGATCAGAGAGTGCAATCCAAGAAAACCATTGTTTTCCGGTTCCCATAGAACCACCAAGACCAAACTTAAATAACGGTAAAAGTTTTGCGAGCATTCCCCCATTTTTACCAATTACAATACCTGTTCGTACTGCAACAAAGCGCATCCCAAGATCATTTACTTCCTGCCCTAACGCTTCCCACTCACCACACACCTTTGCAAGAAAATCATTTCCTACCGGAGCATCTTCAGTGAGTTCTTTTTCTCCGCCATCGCCATAGTATCCAACCGCAGAGGCACTTACAAATACTTTTGGTTTTAAAGCTAGTGAACGAATGGTAGCAAGAAGCGCTTTCCCTGTTGCAATGCGACTTTCTATAATTTTTTTCTTATAGTCCTCTGTCCAACGACCAAAAATATTTACTCCTGCCAAATGTATTATTGCATCAACAGTAGCGAGCGCGTCCTTTGGTATATCATCAATAAGATTTGTACGAATATACAAAACACCCTCACCTTGCAATCGTGGTGGTACAAGATCAAGTACTACCACACGATGACCATGTTCAATAAAATATTCGGTAAGCTTTGTGCCGATAAAGCCAGAACCACCAGTTAGTGCTATTTTCATAGATTGTGGATTATTGAGCACCCATTTCAACAAATGTTACCGTTGTTGGAAGT
>CAZRBQ010000022.1:0-360 GCA_964598385.1 uncultured Candidatus Saccharibacteria bacterium | reverse complement strand
GTTCAAACTTTGATGTATCAACAGTCCAGCTATTGCATGCATAACTTACTTTTGCATTTGGAGTAAAGGCTCCTTCAGTAGATTGCGAGCTAGTTTCATTTAGTGTCATTTTCGCTTTCATTCCCTGTGGATACATATTTGTCCACGTATAGACCATGCCATCTTTTGCAATCATTGAAGTGGTTATCATTTTATTCCCAAGCTCAACAACAGAAGCATTGAAGTCTGCTCGGATAGAGCTGTCGGCGATATAGACTACACCCTGTGCCTTTGCATTTGGATCTGCCGTTGTCACCGTACATATATGATTACCTCCCTTCTTCCAAGGATCGGCAAGTGTTGTTGCGCGTTCTGGTTGTT
>CAZRBQ010000021.1:0-11252 GCA_964598385.1 uncultured Candidatus Saccharibacteria bacterium | reverse complement strand
GTTGTGGGTTTGATGAAGCTGTTTCAAGAGATGGATTTGGGATGAGGTTTGGAGAGGTAATTGGAGGAACAGCAGCGATATCATCATTTGTAATAATACAAGTTTTATTTTGATTTTCCGCAACAACAACAACACCTTCTTGATCACAATCTCCAGAAAAAGTTCGGGTATAATTTGGATCAGTAATTTCAGAAACAATATGTGTACCAAGACTTACTGTCGTTGCAACACCACTTGCCACATTGGCATTATCAACAAACAGTGGAAAATCTTCAAGAGTTTTTGTAGCACCGTTGTCATTAATAATTAAATTTACAACAGTGATAGTTCCCGTTGGCACAACGACTACATTTTCTACTGAAAATGAGATAGAGGTGCTCATTCCTCGATTCCCTGCTGTATCGAAAGCCTCAGCGGTAAGTATATGAGTGCCGTTTATAAGTGATGCTGTATCAATAGTTGTAGTATATGGCGCAACAGAAACTGGCACACCAACAGGAATAGCATCAATATAAAATTGGACAAATGCAACTGTGTCATTGTCTGTCGCATCTGCTGTCAATATAACGTTTCCAGAAACAGGACTTGCAAGCCCCTGTAAAGTTACGCTTGGTGAAATTGTATCTAATTGAGTAAGTGAAAAATCGTCAACCGTTATGCTTCCTACTGACTTAATAAGATGTAATACCGTAACGCTAACCACAGGGGCATTATATGTTGTTGGAACAGTGAATGTTTTCTCAAATTGTGTCCAAGTTCCTTGTGCTGGAAGATCTCGCTGTAAATCTGGATATTTAAAAGTACCATCAGAAAGCGTATAGCGTAAGGTAACGTAACTTACTGTTGAAGATTGATATCTATTTTTAAAAGTGTAGGTGGCACCAGGTGTTACAGGAACTTCTTGAAAATACCACTTCGCATCACCACTAGTGTATGAAGTAATTTCTGCTTTTGCACCACGTTGGCCATCATAGCCTGCTACTGGATACGTAAGTACTCTTGTGTTAGAACCACTTCCACCCTTTTGCCATGATTGTGGGAGTTGTGGGTTTGATGAAGCTGTTTCAAGAGATGGATTTGGGATGAGGTTTGGAGAAGCACCATAGCCAACAAACGGTGTAATAAAAAGTGATAATGCAAAAAACACTCCTAAAGTAAGGAGTACTTTTTGTCCGCGAGCTCTTCGAATAATAGAAATATTCACTCTGTGATTATACATTAAATTTTATATTTAGCAATATCTTTCCCTACTATCGTCTATTTGTTGTAACTGTCACCAGGTTACTTTCAGAAGAAAGATTTCCAGCTGCATCTCGTGCTTTTATTGAAAAAGTATACCGAGTATTTTGTGAGAGATTACTAATTGTTATATTTGTAGCCGTTCGTGTTGAATCAACTCGTGAGCCATTCATATAAACAGTATACCCAACAACACCAACATTATCTGTTGCCCTTGTCCATGTTAGCTGAACTTTTGTGTTTGACTTTCCAAGCAACGAAAGCGTTGGGGTTGTTGGAGGGGTTGTATCTCCCCCTGTAGACTGTAATGAAGGTGTTGTTGTAAAAACAATATCTTGACTCATTGTTGTATTTCCCTGCGCATCTGTTACTATCGCTCGAGCGTGATATGGTGTACCTGCAACAAGACCAGAAAGCATCACAGAATGATTTGTTGTTAATAGAGTTGTTGGCAATGAATTTGTACCGTAGTTTGTTGTAGTGCCGTACTCAACCTTGCTAATTGTTGGTACATTTGTTATCCAAGAAATTGTTGCCGAATTCTGTGTTATTGATCCTATGGTGACGGTACTGATTACTGGAGGTGGGACACTTTGTACCATCTGATTTGTTGTAGTTGTCAGGATATTACTTTGTGTAGAAAGATTACCTGCAATGTCTCGCGCAACAACAGTAAATGAATATGTTGTTTCTGGCGTAAGGCCCGACGCAGTATAACTTGTTGCAGTTCGTGTTGAATCAATAAATTTCCCATCACGATAAATCATATAACCATCAACACCACCGGCATCTACCGAAGGAGTCCACGTTAACCTGATTTGTGTGTCTGTTTTTGATAATAACGAAAGTGTTGGAGTTGTTGGAGGTGTTGTATCTGGAGCTGGAATTTCATCGATACTGTAATTTGCAATTTTTACATCCATAAAATCTGTTCGAATACCCGCATGACCAGTATTTAAAATTGGATTTACGGCATCAATTGCAGATGCTGCGAGAGTCCACGTGCCAGAATTATTTTTATCTACATACAATTTAATACTTACCGTATTGTCTGGGTTTGTACTTACCATTGAGCGCAAACCAATTGGACTATTTTGTGGTAAAAGTGTTGGATTTGTCGTTCTGTTGTATACACCAGAATACACCGGTACTTGTGCGAGTGTTGTATAAGTGCCATTCTTCTTTGATTTAATTATCGCAGTACCGTCTACCCGAAGTCCAGTATAGTACAACGTATTTCCATCCTGATAACGATTAAAAAGCAGGATTCCACTCCATGCATCACGCTCACTGCTCGCAGAGAGATTTTGCGCTGTAATAGTAAAATACGCCTGCTGTATAGGATTTTGCCATTGCCCTTGTGTTACGAGTCGAAAAATATTTTGTGGATGATAACCATTGTCAGTATCAACAGGATTATCACGAGCGTAAAGCACTCGCCATGGATCATTCGTCTGCAATGAACCTTGAACCGTCATCCCATTACCGACCCCATCAGAATAAAAATAGCCACCAGAATTAAGCCACCACTGCGAACTTGTACTTTCTGTGGCAGCACCTGTTTCTTCGAGAGTATATGAAGTAGAAAATGAATCGGTAAATGGACCAATTGCCGTACCGAGACTCGTTCGTAATACTGTTTGATTATCAACGAGGGTTGTTTTTGTTTGAGTAAATGGAGCTGTTGAGATACCAACAAGGGACAGGATGCCGATAAGTATTTTTGACAATGTATTCATATACTTATGGTAGTATAGACTCCCTTTTGAAGCAAAGAGTCTTATATTTAGACTAAAGAATTGGAAAAACGTCCAATTCTTTAATTTTTACCTTACTACCACCATCGGTTGTACTCCATGTTCCAATACCAATACCACCTTTCGCAGGCATGGTAGGAATAGTAGCGGTAACCACTGCATCACCATTTGCTATACAACGAACCTCGTTTCCAACCACTGTCATACCAAATGGAACCTGTTTCCAATTTGACGGGAAAAATCGAGAAAGCTTAAACTGTGCAACAACTGGCTTTGTTACACCATTTTTTGTCTCATCAAGCCGTACATACCCTCGACTACCATAATTCATAAACACACATGCAACGTAGTCACTCGTATCAGTTGTTGATGCATAACGAGCAATAAGTGAAAAACTTAAACCTTCAAGTGATTCTGGAATTACAGAAACGCTATAATCCTTCCATTGTTGTGAACCCATAAGCACAGTAAGACCTCCTTGTGTACGTGGAGTTGCTCCAACAGAAAGCATTGTGCCGTCAATTGTGTATGTACCCCAAAAATTTTTCCATCCTTTTGAATTTGTAAAATCAAGAATATGATATGGGTTTATTGTCCCACGCTCATCAACGAGATCAATATATTTGATTGCAGTTGGTTTTGGAATTGAAGGATTTTCAGTTGAAGTCGGTTTCGTTATTTCTTTACGTGGAGTGAGCGCAACTGTTTGTAAGAAATTTTTTATTCCTGATTCATATTTTACTGCACGGAATGAGTGTACAGTAATAGCACTAGTTCCAACTTTTTCATCCCAAGTTTTAATTGCAACACCTCCTGTGTGTAGTGTTGAGTCAATTCCAGTAGCATTCGCGACAACAGTATCACCAAGATAACACTCTGCTGTTGCACCATCTACTGACATACCAAGTCCTACCTTTTCGTGTGGCATAGTAAACGCAAGCTTACTCTCGATGAGTTTTTTCTGAACACCAAGCACTCGTTGTTCAATACGAACATTATCATCACTAAATACACAAGCAACATAATTTTCAGAATCATGATAGCGACTTACAAGCGAAACATGACTTCCTTTATTCCAATCTAGTTCATATGCACTTATATAATTCGCCCAAGGTAATGTTCCATCAAGAAAAGCAAATGAACCGGTCGTTTCGCTCCCTGCTCCTGCTGAAAACCCTCCATCAATAAGCGTAAACTCACCCCAAATATTTCTCCAACCTGAATTCTCTGAAAAGGTTTCTGTGTATGGCAATTGTTTTTCTTGACCACTTGCAACGTGCGAAATGAGTTCTTCTCCGCTCCAAAATGGTGATGGCTCAATGCGCTTCAAGAAATATGGGTTATCTTTCACTCCATTTTGACTAAACTCATGCTCTGCTGGCCAAATCTGCACGAATGCCATTTTGTAGTTTTTTCGAATTGCTTCATGAATAACTTCTTTCGCATAGTTCGAATTAATATTGTCTGACTGCTGACCATAATCACCAAAAGGATAAGACATGCTAAGTACTTGTGTACTTAGCACTTCTTGAATTCTATTTTTTGATTCTGTAAGTTCATTTGTTACACGCTTCGCATATTCACTATTTGTTTCAAGACGGCTACTATCTTTAATCCACATTTTGTTACTTAAAAAATTACCTTTTGTGCCGGCCACGTCTATTTGAATAAAACCACCCTCTGTTTGTATCGCGTGTGAAGCAATCTCCCAACGACCTGTATCGTTCATTTCAATAATTTCATCCTTTGAAAGATAGTAGGTACTCTTCTTTGTTTCTGTTTCTGGTAATGAGACACCTGTTGCAATAAACATTGTTGCTTTATAGCCAAGTGCTTTTAAAACAGGATCAGCGCCATAGTAACTGTCCTTTCTTCCGTCATCAAAGGTAAGCACGAATGAACGTGGCGGAAGTACTTTTCCGTTATAAACAAATTCATATAAGTCACGCATTGAAACTGTTTCAAAACCTTGTTTTTTTAGCGCGTACATGTGTTCAGCGAAGCCTGACTGCGTGATACTAAAACGATCATTTTCTTTCACAATACCGTGATATACAAACACAGGAATAAGTCCTGCAGGAGTTGTGCCATCAATCGTTGTTTCTGGTGTCGCATCAAATAATCCACCGACCGAAGCAAGCATGTTTGAACCACCAGAAAATGCAATCTTGTATTTCAAATATGATGCAGTTCGTTCAAAAGATTTTGTTGAAACAACGCTAATATTTTTTAATGAAAAACTACCGACAATAATAACACCAGCAAGCAAGAGAGCGCTTGCCGAGAAAAATACTTTTGTTTTTGAAATATGTGAATTAATCATATGTTTAGTATTGATTATCGTGTACCCCACTTTCGATTCTGGATTGAAAGTAATGCATAGAAAAGAATGAACGAAAGAAATACCATATTTAACGCCGACCATGCCATTACATATTTCCAATACTTATTATCTCGCGATACTGCACGGTAAAATGTAGTAACCAGCAAGGCAACTAAGAAAACGCCGAATATATAATATGTTGGCGCAATACCTTTAACGATAGGATTATATACAAGTGCTTTTGCCGCCATGAATGGCGTACTCAATGTTACAAAGATAAGTGGAAAGAAATAAGTAAACGCAACAAATGGTTCTTTTTTCCAAATAAATTTACTTGCATTAATAGAGTTAACAAACCATCCTTTCTTCCAACGAACTTGTTGCTTGAAAAGCCCTTTAAGTGTCTCTGGGCAAATTGTATACGCCGTAGAAAGATCAGTGTACATTGTTTTATAGCCACGCTTAAGCACCCAATTCGTCAAAGCACGGTCATCTCCCCATGTCACAGGCAATCCTAAAAACTTTTCATTGAGCCAGATATCCATGATAGGCGCAACAACACTTTTGCGATATGCAGATGAACACCCTGAACAACAAAAGACAGTAAAAAATGAAGACTCAGCTGCTTTGAGGATTCGGAATGATAAAAAGTAGTATGCTGCCTGCATCTTTGTAAGAAAATTTTTATCTGCATTTTCTGGATCAGCGTGCGCACACACTGCTCCTACTGCAGGGTTCTGAAATGGTGCAATAATCTCTCGGAATGTTTCAGGGACAATGTAACTATCACTATCAAGCTGAATAATAATCTCGCCTTGTGCACGTTCGAAGCCTGCAGCCATACCATGACGCTTTCCCTGATTTTTTTTGAAATCAATAATTATCAATTCAGGAAATTTTGTTTCCTTAAGGTTAAATAAAACCTCGCGGGTATTATCAGTACTTCCGTCATTTATTACTATTACTTCTAATTTTTCTTTTGGATATTGTGCTTCAAAACATTTTGTAATAGTTTTTTCGATTGCAGTTCCTTCGTTATAACAAGGAATAACAAAAGATGCCGTAGGCTCATACTCATTCGCCTTTGCACGGTCTTCAGCACTCATTTTTCTCAAATGTACTGTATTGCTATAAAACATTGCAGCAATAAGTCGAGAAAGTTCAAACGTAGTAATAAGAATAGTATAAGCAAGCAAAATCGGTTGCTCACTTGAACCGATAGCTGTTCGTGATTTAGTCGCGATTATTAAAAGCAACAATAGCAAGCCAATAATGGTAAGCGAACTATAATAAAGCACCTCAGGAACAGTAAATTTCCAAAGGTTTGTTTTAACTGATGTTCTTAACTCGCGCAATGTCATAAATAAAATAGGCACACACGCTTGTGTGTTACCTCACCATAGAATTTTTATTTTTTCAATACCATAAAACCCTATCATACTAAGTAATTTCTGTCAATAGGTATTTAATAAAAAAGACCTCAAACTAGTAAGAGGTCTTTCTGTTTACTTACCGTGGCGACACATTAACGTCAACAAACTCCCCCTTGAAATTTAAGGTGAATTTGATTTCGTAGCGCCCGCCATCAAGAGCGGTCGCTTCTGCAATCATCACATTTTGCTGTCCTTTGAATGGCTTCGGCACACCCACCTCCTTAAAAAAATTATGGTATGGTCGAGTGAAATTATTTCCTCGACGGACAACATGGAACTGCTGACCAGTCTGCACCGAGATAGCTCGGCGTATTCCTCCAGAATGCTCAGATGGCATTATATAGAAATCTTTTCCGGTTTCAGGTATGACTACCGGTGGCGCAAAAGCGTCAACGTAATGAGCAATACCACTTTGCGTATTTTGAAACATGTCCCTTGGTTTTAAACGTTTTTGCAACAATAACACAAGGAAGGTAATTAGTCAATTTTTCTATTTATGCTACAACCAAACTAGTTCGCAGTGTATCGTATATCTGCATTATCGCATCAGCATTATACTGTTGTATTGTTTTAGGATCATAATTTTCAATCGCAGTAGTATGAAGGAATAAACGGACAGCAATGCATTGCTTACTATTTGAAAGAAGCGAGACAGTTTCTTCATACCTATTACCTGCTGCAGCATCCGTGATTGTTGCAACGGTATACGTCAAACCATTTAGAATAAGTGGTTTTTGTGTTTCAATTGGTTGAGATAAAAAGCTTTTAATTTCACAGGTTTCTGTTTTAGGAAGAATCTCAACACTAACTCTTGAATCACTACTTAAATTTGTTCCAGTAGTTAACTCAAGCGGCATAAAAAAAGCAGTTCCAGGTATTTCCTTTTCATTTCCAAGTGAATATGTATATGCATCATCAACACGCATTGCTTGAGGATACGCAACAGAAAATCCTTTTTGACTCACATACATCTTTGTATCCAAAGCTCCCTGTGGTGCAGATACAACGAGCGCTCCATGTTGCAACCCTTGATATAGAACAAAAACTATAAATAAACTAAAAATCAAAAATAGGTATTTTTTCGGAATAGATACAATTGATTCCATAGCCTATACTAAGTTTTTTACGAGGTTTTTTCTTCACCCGCAGTTTGTTCACCTGATGAATGACTATCTTTTTTTTCTTCATCTTTCATTACTGCATCTACATGTACAGTATTGTGTGCATGATGTTGTTCTTTTTTTGTATGCACAGGAGTAATTGGAATGATAATTGCAGTTAAAAAATAAACAAAGAGCGCTGGCACAAACGCAGTAAATACCGCAAGAAATACATATGCAATACGAAGAAGCGTTGGGTCAACACGAAAATATTCCCCAAGACCACCAAACACACCTAATAAAATACGGTCTTCTCGTGAACGATATAGTTTTTTCATATTTTAGATTTTACCATAGCTCAAATAATACTTTAAGCTACACATGCATTACTCTCGCTCGTCAAGCCACGCAAGTAATATGAGAATACAGTATATTCCGACAACGGCAATAAGCCATGCACCAATAATGAGTGGCGCTAGCTGTACTTGTCTATGCTCAATTTCGCGTAATGATCTTCCAACGAGAACATACCCCGAGTCTTTTCCTATATATTTATAAACAACAATTGCAAAACGAGACCCAGATCGAGGCTCCCATGTTACCCGATTCACAGTATATTCATCAGTATAATCAAACACTCCTTGCGGTGGAGTTAACACCGTGCCGTTATACGTACCTGTTGATGCAATAGGCTCTCTCGCATTTGAATAAATTGTCAAAAAGGTTGCCAAACTTGTTTCAAGCGGCACTACAACATTTGGAGCTAATTTTTTTGGTGATTCACCACTCTCAAGCGCACGGACGATATCTTCAGCCACTCTGATTTGTGGATCATTAGCGTTTTGACGAGTAATATGTTCGCTCACTGCATACAACGCACCAAAAAGTATCGTTGCAATAAATGATAGTGGTACCCAGAGTGTTATGATTTTTTTAGAAAAAAATATACGCTTCATAAATTACAAATTTCTTGAATCATACGCCCAATGTAAAAGTGCTTGTCGTTGTCTAGTACGGCATGACCAATCACCTTTCCTACAATTCGCAACGAGCTGACCAACATGTCTTCTAATTGCTTTCCATCGTTTAATTTGTCTTTGATCTTCTTTTGGTATACGACGTCCCATATAGTACCTGCAATACCACTGAAACCACCCGCGCGGATCGTCCTTATATATCCACCCTTTTGCTCTCCAAACCGATAATGGCTGACTCGCATCAACACCAAAAAAATTTATTGTGGGATCTTTTTTTTTCGGAGAAAATTTAGCTTTACGAAACCAAGATTTTGGAAATTCATTTTTACAATCAGTCATATATTTTCCTCCAAAAACGCCAAGAGCGAGCATCTGCGCTGGAGTAAGGTCGGGCACAAACTCAGGGTCAAACTTTTTTCCGATTGGAGCACTACATTCATAGCTATACCCCTTTTGCATAGTATCGTTAACAGTAATGATTCTTACCATAGTTCTTCTATTGTATCACGAAGAAGCCGTACAAAACTGCAACAAAATTTAAAATAATATGAGCAATAGAAATTAGAAAAAGATTTGGATAGCGCTCGTAAATGAGTGCAAATGCCACCCCTCCAAGAAGAGCGAGTGGGACAGCAATGTGCAGTGGTGGATAAATAATATGAATGAGCGTAAATAATACTGCCGAAATTATTACTACCGTAGTGGGAGTAAATCGCAATTCTTTCAAAAGAGGTGTGAGAAAGCCTCTGAAAGCAAACTCTTGGAAAACAGATACAGGTACAAACAATAAAACAAAATGCAAATTTTTCCACCACATGAATGCTGGCGCATAACCAAGCTCGCGCGCAAGAGAAATAAGGACAATAACTCCAGCAATCGTAAAAAGCATATATGGTGCAATCCATTGATGATTCACCTTCTGTATACCGAGTTTCTTTTTTGGCCAGCGCTCATGACGAATGATCGCGTACATTAAACCACACAAAGTAAGAAGTACAGGAACGCGAAAACTTTCAGGAATAATATCAAAATACAAAAACAAAACCGGCAATACAAAAATATAAAACACTTGTATAAGTGTTCGTTCTCTTTTTTGCATAAGTGTACGTCTGCCTACTGTTGCCATGTATACGTACTATCGTATCATGATTTAATTTTTAAAGTGTTGTGATTACATTTTCAACCTGCGTATACACTTCTTCAATTGTTTTTCCTTCGCAGGAAATTACAGTAGTCGCCCGTGTCTTCATTGGAACAATATACTTTTCATGCATTGGTAGTAATACTCTAGAAATATATGTTGCATCAGGTGTAAATTTATTGCTACTACGGCGCGCGAGTGATTGCTCTATCGGCATATCAAAATAAAATGTATGGTCATACAATTCAAAAAGTTTTTGATCTGATAAAGCTAAAAATCCCTCAACGATAAGTATCTGCTTTGGTAGTATTGTATATTCAATTTTATTTTTCTTTTCCCTATCGAAATGAGGATTATATAACTCACTTTTTGTTTTAATAGTTATTGATGATCCACTTTTTAAAAGAAGAATGTCACGATACAGATCATCAAAACGAATTGCTTCTGGACATTCAAAATTTTTTAACCCTTCGCGCAAAGGAATCTCTTCAACGGGCTTAAAATAATCATCAACCTGCAAAAGTGCAAATTTTTCGGGATATTTTTTACAAAGCATGACTGCGATTGTAGACTTTCCGCTTCCGCTACCACCAGTGATACCAACAATTTTCATAACATTATAGTACCATACAAATTACCTATTATTTAGATTTGTTCTTTTACTCGAAATTTAATGATGTTTGAAATTAGTACGATTGGGAGTGGTTTCTTGTATGAGAATCGAATACATCCTTTTGAAAAATCAATCCCTTTTTTTGAAAGCTCGCTTGCAAAGGCAGCGACGCCAGACGGCGCTGGGTAAAATCCTAAATGACCTTTCATTGCTGCAAAGTGAATAAGATTTTTTCCATTAAGCAGAACTGTTGGCATACCATAGTTAATAGACTCTACGCCGTTTGGTATAAGTTTTTTTACAAGCGAACGCATTTGTTTTGTATGCGCGAGAAATTCTTTCGGTACACTTTTCATATATTCTCCTACTGTTTCGTATGTTTTCATAGCAATATTATTTAATTTTCTCATGCCATTTCCTGGCTTGTGGTCTATGATGTGGACACCCTGCCCAACAACAAGGTCTTCGCTTACCTAGAGAAATCTCTCTTTGTAATCGTTGTATGTGTTGCTCACGAGTTTCGTTTTTCTTTACACTGACAACCCAACAAATCCACTCATTTCTCGCAAGTGGCGTCAATGTATTCCATATACTTAAAAGTCTCTTGCTCGAGGAAAGCACTTTTTGTAAATCTACTGGAACGTTATGTTTTGTGCCGTGCTTCATTAT
>CAZRBQ010000020.1:0-11427 GCA_964598385.1 uncultured Candidatus Saccharibacteria bacterium | reverse complement strand
AGGTCCTCGGTTCAAGCCCGAGAGGCGGCTCCATACTAAAAACCCCACAATAGTTATACTTGTGGGGTTCTTAGTATTCTAATTATAAATGAAATCTATTGAATCTTAAATGGCGCATCTGAACTATCCTGAATATAAGGGGTTTCCTGTGTATTAGAAGGTAGTGGATTTAGCGCAACAGAAACAATATAGTTTACTCCTGCGGTAAATGGCCAATTACCATTAGTAGATACCCCACTTAATGTTACTGTTTCAGATCCATCATTTGCAGTTTGAAAAGGATAAAATGAAACAAATGGTTGCGTTCCTCCCATAGTATTTATAACCCTACCAATCCCCAGTGTTACTGTCTGTCCAGTAGAAGCATTACAAGTATCCCATCTAATTGTTATCTGTTGACCCATTTGAAAAATTTCTCCACCATTCGGATATTGTATTTTAATTTTTTCTCCAGTTACTCCTGTACAATTTATTGATTGTAAATTATTTGCCTGTTGTATGCCTTGTGCGCCCACATTACTTGGCGATGTTGTTTGACCTTGTGAAGTAGTGTTTGATGTTGTTGAGCTACTTCCTTCGTCGGCCATCGATGATACGGTATTTGTTGTATTTGCTTCATTATTTTTAGACGTAAATCTTTCAATAAAGATAAACGAAATTACAGCCAACACAAGAATAATTATTAAAATTCCAACTAATGATATAGACCCCTTACTTGAATTTTTCATTTTGTAAGTATAACACAAAAAAGACGGCAAAAGCCGTCTAATGTACAAACACCTTATTCATACAATACTTTCCAAGTGAATACTCTTGTACAAGAAAATATACTCCTGGATGACAATCAATAAAAATTTTTTCGTAACCTCCACCCTGTCCCGACATAACTAACCTGCCTAGCGGATCAAATAATGCAATACTGAAAACATCTTTGTATCCAAGCGTAAGCCATGAATTAGTTTTTACAGGATTTGGAAATGGAGCATGTTCATTGAGAACATTCTCATCCTCTGAAAATACTTTATCAAGCAATGTATTCCACTCACCTATTCGTTCACCTTGTGGATGAAAAAAGTAGGTAATATTTATTTGATCTGAGGTACTATCAAAAGGGATAGCACCAAATAATGTCACACACATATCACCACCAGTTGCATAATGACCAGGGCCATACGATAAAACATAGCGATAGGTTATAGTATCATTTCGTGAAAGGTTTTTTAAGCGATAACTTGCACTCCACTCAAGACATGTTTTCTCAATACTTTTTCCTGGTGAAAGATATACCCCGCCAGAACGTTCGTATTCAACATAGACAGTTGCAGTACGTTCATCCTTGAGTCCTGCACCATTTAAAAAAACACTACCTTCCATTACATACGTTGGTTCAAGTGTGGCAATTAGAAACGGACATTGCGCCTGCATCGAACTATAAAACGCAAGGTAACCATAGAGAAGAATCATCGCGTATTTCATCTTTTTTCGTATTTAATTGTTTAAGAACACTATACTTTGTGCTACTCCTCGATTGTAGCAGATGCTGGGGTAGTTTTTGTTGTTGATTTTTTTATTGCTTTTTCTACGGGCTTTAGTGCTGGCCCAACGATTTTTTCAATACTTTCCATATCTTGGAAACCTGCATATGTTTTTTCGTTAATAACAATAGCTGGAAGATTATTTGGGATTTTATATATTGCAATAAGTGCTTTAACTGCAGAAAGATCAAGGTTGTAATCAAACGAATACACTCGTAACTCTGGATATTTTTCACGAAGACTGGTAAGTACTATACTTTGTTTTGTACATTCTACACACTCATTACTTGTTGTATAAAAATACAAGATAAATGACGACTTTATTCCGCAACGTCTTGTCACTTTCTTCATTAAGAGATAGTCTTTTATTTCAAGCAAAGAATAATTTTTCTTTAATTCATTCAAATCTTCGATAGTACCAATATTATTATTTTCACTGTACTCAATTTTTTCTGCAAAATTTCCAAGCTCTTGTGATAATACTGAGTTTGTAACATCACTACAACTTTGCTCTTCTAGTAATGAATATTGAACCTCAGATGAAAGCAGGTCTACAGCAATCTTATCTTGAATTGACTTTAAACTCGAAAATTTCTTTTCATTAAGTTTAGAAGAAACTACAATAGCGGTAATAAAAAGCGCTACTGTTATAAAAAAAACTATGACATATTTTTTCCAATCGTGTGTCTGCATATAATCAATCAATTATAACTACCGCCACGTTGTTTTACGTGAAGTTACTGTGTTCCACACTGCACGCAAAATCCATAACGGAGCAATAACACTATAAATAACCATGAACGGAATAATAGTAATACTTAATCGGGCTTTTCCTTCAGCAATTTTATATCCGAGCAGAAGCGCAATAATAAGAAGTACATAGAGTACGATCGTAATCAAATTAAATGCGGCAGTGTTTACAAAAAACCAATCAAACTTTATTGATGGCGCAAGGTCAGTGCTAAATCCGGCTGCTTGAACCTGAAGCACCTTTTGGAAAAAGAAATGTCCTACATTGTAGAGGAGTAAACTGAACATTGTAAGCGCACCGAGGATAGAAATAACTCCTGATGGCACAGTAAACCACGAGAAAACACCGTAATTCTTACTAAACAACATACTCCTGTAATCAATAGTGTTTTTGATAAAACCATAAATCCAGCGGAGACGCTGTTTATATAATTTCTTTACTGTATCTGGTGTAACTGTAAAAACAAATGCGTCATTACAATGCTCAATTTTCATATGGTGCTTTTGCATTCTATATGCAATCTCCATATCTTCAGTGTTGTGTGCTTTTTTAAATAAGCCAATTTTTGAAAAAATTTCTCGACGATAAATTGAGAATGGTCCAGGAGTTACATGGATACCATTTACAAGCGCAAGCATTTTTTTCATATAAACACCCCAGTTATATTCTACTTTTTGAATTTTTTGAATTAATGTTTTTGGAGTATGCACTACAATAGAAGGTACAACTGCCATTGTTGAGTGATCGCTTGCAAAATACGTCATGATCCTCTTAAGAGCCTGCGGGTCAACAAAAGAGTCTGCATCAAGACAACCGACAAATTCACTCGTTGCCAACTCAATCCCCATATTCATAGCAGTATGCTTTCCCCCATTTGATTTATGAAAAATTTTAATATGTTGATGGTTACTATACTGTTGCATTTTTTGCCAAGTTGAATCAGTACTACCATCATCAATCAAGAAAAATGTTAATTTATCTTTTGGATAATCAAGTGCCCGAAGAGAAGTAACTGTGGCATCGATTGTGTTTTCTTCATTCCAGCAAGGTACGATAATTGTCACTGCTGGATATTCATCAAGCAAGATACCCCCCTTTCGAAATTGAATATGCTTTCGTTTTTCCAAAAAAGTAACAAGAAAAAACACCTGCACATATATGGCAAGGAAGGCGATACTATACATGGCGATACTTGACAGTTGGACCATTTGTACTGTGAAGTATAGCATTTTTATGTATATTTTTCAAGAATATATTTAAAGACAAGTTCTATGTTACACTTATGATATTACAAGTAATATAAGCACTATGGAAACAACACCATCATCAAACCACACTTCACTTTCAAAAAGTAGTATTATCATTACCGCAATCGCCCTTATTGGTTTCGGGTATATGATTGCTCGATTTACTCCAACAAATCAAACAGCAGACACACTTACAACGACAGGAGGAAAAGCTGCTGTAGGAACAACCCAAGAAACAAAAACACAACCAACAATAGTTTTTAATCCAATCACTGAAAAAGATCACATTAAAGGCAACCCGGAAACTGCGGAGGTTACCATCATTGAGTATTCTGATCTTGAATGTCCTTACTGTAAAATTTTTCATAACACATTAACTACTGTTGTAGATTCGTATAATGGAAAAGTTGCATGGGTATATCGACATTTTCCAATTGACTCACTTCATCCAAAAGCTCGAAAGCAAGCTGAGGCAACAGAATGTGCGTATGAACAAGGTGGCAATGAAGCATTCTGGAAGTACACCGATAAAGTATTTGCACTTACCCCTTCTAATAATGGGCTAGCAATGGAACTTTTATCATATATCGCCGAAAAAAATGGTCTTGATGTAAAAAAATTTGATGAATGTCTCGCATCGGGTCGCTATGCAGGAAAAATACAAGCAATGATTGATGATGGAAATCGCGCAGGAGTAGCAGGAACACCACATAGTATTTTAGTAGCTAAAAACGGCAAGGTGGTCCCACTCTCAGGGTCATATAACGCAGAACAACTTACAGCACAAATCGACATTATCATGAAATAATAAAAACCCCCGATCGGGGGTTTTTATTATTTAATCGAAATAGTTTTTGAGTCGAATTATTTTATCGTTTGTTCTCAATTTTTCATGTACTTTTGCCTCAATTTGACGTATTCGTTCACGGGTCACTCCAAATTCTTGCCCCACTTCTTCAAGTGTGTGCTGAACTCCGTCAATAAGACCATAGCGCATTTCTAATATTTTTTTCTCTTTTGGAGAAAGTTCATCAAGTACTTCCTTTATTTGATCTTGTAGAATTCTGCGTGATGATTCTTGATCTGGGCGCAATATGTTATCATCAGGGATAAATTCGCCAATAGTAGATTTTTCATCATCATCACCAACAGGACGTTCAAGCGAAATCGTATCTTGGTTAATATTTTCAATAACGTGAACTTTTTCTACATCAATCCCCATCTCAGTTGCGATCTCTTCAGCAAGAGGCTCACGGCCAAGATCTTGCGAAAGCCTACGAACAACCTGCTTATATTTTGATATTGTTTCAACCATGTGAACTGGAATACGAATTGTACGAGACTGGTCTGCAAGCGCTCGAGTAATAGATTGTCGGATCCACCACGTAGCGTAGGTTGAAAATTTAAATCCTTTTGACCAATCAAATTTTTCTACTGCCTTAAAAAGACCAAGATTTCCTTCTTGAATTAAATCAAGGAGAGTAAGGTCTGATGAACGACCTACGTATTTTTTCGCAATCGAAACTACGAGTCGCAAGTTTGCACGCGCTAAAAGATTTTTAGCTTCAAGATCACCTGCTTCAATTCTTTTCGCTAATTCTTTTTCTTCTGCAGCATGTATGAGTGGGTACTGACCAATCTCTTTTAGATAGATCTGAATTGAGTCATATTGCGACTGATCTTTTGCATACTTTGAAAGATCTTCTTTGTTTTCATTATCAATATCAAGTAAATTGCCACCTTCAAGCACATCAATCCCTGCTACTTGCAACTTTTCATATAATTCATCGAGAAAGTAGATATTGTTCTCTATTTCTGGGAAAAGCTTAAGAATTTCATCATACGTTACAAATCCTCGTTTGCGACCTTTTGCCACAAGCTCCTGCTCCTTTAAGAGTGCCTCTTGTGCTTTTTTACCCAACTTTGGCGCTAGTACTGCCTTTTCTTTGTTGATACTTTTTTTCGCTACTGCTTTTTTTACCACTTTCTTTTGTGGCTTCTTTTTCGCTACTGCTTTTTTTACCACTTTCTTTTGTGGCTTTGCTGCAACCTTCTTTTGTTTTTTAAGCTTTTTCTTTTTCATGACTATGATTATATTATTGCTTAATTCGACTCATTTTTAATTCATCTTTTCGTTTTGAAATTTTTTGACTTTCCTTTAGTAGTTGCAAGCCTCGCTCAGCGTCCTTGTCTATTTCTGCTTGTTTTATTTCTCGTAATAACTTTTCAAAATCTTTATCTAGATATTCTTCTTCCAATGTCACCAAAAGTTCTCTTGCGTCAACCAACCAATGATCTTTGGTTTGATGCCTAATCTCTGCTTCAAGAATAAGGCTATCCTTTTTTGATTGTTCAAGTGAAGCACTATCCTCATCTATAGAATGACCTGTAATTTTTTTATAAAGTGTACTAATGCTTTCATCTGGCTTCCATAAATATCCCCCCAATAGTCGCATACGAACATTCTCTTTAGTAGATTGATTTTCAGATATTCCATACTCCCGTGTTAATGATTCTTCATTTTTTTGTAACGATGCTGACTGTGTCGTGCCAACTTCTTCATAAACAGCAGCTTCTGGAACCCCTATTTGTCTTGCAATATATGAAATAAAATGGGCTCGGTCAATCGCTGAAGGAATACTTTTTACAAGAGGGATGACTTCTTTCGCAATTTCTTTTTTTAAGGCACGTGGATCTTTTATTTCTTTCATTATTGCATGAACCAAAAACTCAATGAACGGTACGGCTTGAGCAACTGCAGTGTGCCAGCTCGCTTCATTTTTCTGAATTATTTCTGCAGGATCTTTTCCGCCATCAAGCGATATCGCAAGGACATCCATTCCTAATACTAGGGCATTATGTACCGATCGCTTTGCAGCAGAAACGCCTGCTTTATCGGAATCAAAACAAAGAATAAGTTTATCAGTAAATCGCTTAATTAATTTTAAGTGATCAATCGTTAGTGCAGTACCCGAAACAGCAACACTATGCAGTGTTTTTGCTTGATGTGCCATACAAAGGTCCATTTGACCTTCCACAACAATACAAGCATTTTCTCGCAAAAGCGCCTGTTTTGCTTTGTCATAACCAAAAAGAATTTTAGACTTATTGTAAAGAACAGTTTCAGGAGAATTAATATATTTTGCAATACTTTTATCCTCTGGTTCTGGAAAAATTCTACCTGAAAATGCTACTACTTTACCGTTTGGTGCACAAATTGGAAACATGATCCTACCGCGAAATCTATCGTAATACGGCGCACCGTTTGTTTGTGTTTTTTCATTTTTTACAATTAATCCAGCTTTTTCAGCAAACGAAAGTGGTACCTTCATGCGCTGTAAGTGATCTACAAGATTGCGCCAACCATCTGGGGCATAGCCTATTCGAAATTTTTTCGCTGTTTCGCCAGTTAAGCCACGTTGTTTAAGATAAGTAATTACTGCTTGAGATTCTTTTAGACTCATCTCGTAATATCGTGTTGCTTCTTCAAGCGCATGATAGATACCAGCAAACTCATCAGTAGCTTTCTGATCAATCTTTTCAAGTGTAACACCAGCGCGTGTTGCAAGAATTTTTAATGCTTCTGCAAACGTAACGCCCTCAATTTCTTGCACGAAGGTAAAAATGTCTCCCCCTCGCCCACAACCGAAGCAGTGATAACTGCCTCGATCTGATGATACAAAAAATGATGGAGTTTTTTCATTGTGGAATGGGCAACGCGCCTTGAAGTGAATCCCCGCTTTTTCGAGTTTTATATACCCACCAATAACATCTGCTATTGTGAGCCGTTCTTTAATTTGAGTGACTGGTGAATGCATAGTTTTGTATCACCCAACACCCGACTATTCTTCAGAAGAATCAACAACTTCTTCTTCCTCTTCTTCTATAGCTCGGAAACCAGTACCAGCAGGAATAAGACGCCCGATGATTACGTTTTCTTTCAAGCCACGCAGTGCATCTTTTCCACCACGAATTGCATTGTTTATCAATACGCGGTTTGTATTTTGGAATGACGCCGCAGACAACCAACTTTTTGTTGTAAGCGCGACATCAGTGATACCTCGCAAAACAGTTTCACCTTTTGCTGGTTCACCACCTTCTTTTTCTGCTCGTGTGTTTTCATTTACAAACTCAATATATTCAACCAATTCCCCAGGTGGGAGTGGTGTGCTACCCGATTCTTTAACTCGAACACGTGAGAACATTTGACGAATAATAAGTTCAATATGTTTTCGTGAAATCGACGCACCTTGTAGTTCGTAAACTTTATTAATTTCTCGAATAATGTATTCAGAAGCCATTTCTTTACCTCCATATTTGAAGATCTCATCAACATCAGCAGATCCATCGGTAAGCAATTGTCCAGCAACAACCTTCTCGCCAGCTTTGACGCGTGGCGAACGACGATTTGGAACAATGTACTCAACTTCATTTGTTTTACCATCACTCTTTGAATCTGAGAGTACTTTGATGATTTGTTCCTTTCCATTAACACGTACTTCAAGCACTTCGCCATTTGTTTTTGATACAAGAGCTGGAATTTTCGGTGTTCGGTTTTCAAAAATTTCTTCAACACGTGGAAGACCTTGTGTAATATCTTCACCCGCAACACCACCGGCATGGAACGTTCGAAGTGTAAGCTGAGTACCAGGTTCACCGATCGCTTGCGCAGCGATAATACCAACTGACTCACCTTGTTTAACAAGATGATTTCGTCCAAGATCAAGTCCATAACACATCTGACAAACACCATGTAGTGTCTTACAAAGAAGCGGTGTGCGAACTAATGCTTGCTCGATGCCAAGTGCCTGCATTTTATCTGCTTCTTCCTTGGTTACAAGAAATCCTTTTTTATAAAGCACCTTACCATCTGCATCTTTAATATCAGCAGCAAGAACTCGTCCACGAATATTCTTAGAGAATGGAATTTCTGTTCCAGAAATAATTTCTTTTGAAACCATTTTTCCTTCTTTTGACCCACAATCTTCTTCTGTTACAACAACATCCTGCGCCACATCTACAAGCTTACGAGTCAAATACCCGGCCTTTGCAGTGTTAAGCGCGGTGTCCGCAAGACCCTTTCGAGATCCATGCGTAGTAATAAAGTATTCAATAGGAGAAAGTCCTTCGATATAAGAAGGGATAACCGGAAAGGCGATGATTCGTCCTTGTGTGTTTTGAATCAAACCTTTCATACCAGACATCTGGTTCAATGATGACATTGAAGCACGAGCACCAGAAATCACAAGGTCGTAGGTTGAACCTTTCTTATCAAGCGTTCCAGGGAGAAGTTTCTCAATCTTTGATTTTTGCATTTCCCATACTTCAATAATTTTTCGATAGCGTTCTTCATCTGACAAAAGGCCTTCTTCCCATTGTGAGTTAATTTCCTCTTCAAGTGCACGACCTTCTTTTACTACTTCGTCTTTTCCTTCTGGAATTCGAACAGATTCGATCCCCCATGTTACACCAGAACGTGCAGCGTAGGTAAAGCCGAAATTTTTAATTTTATCAAGCACCGCAGGTGTACCGTCGATACCATAGTGAAAGATAATTTCATCAACAAGTGCAGAAAGACGCTTTTGGGTCATTTCTTCATTTACATAAGGAAAATCTTCAGGCAAAACAGAATTAAACAGAAGACGTCCAACTGATGTTTCAAACGGCTTACTTTCAAACTTTTCATATTTCTTCTTTTCTGTACCAAGTACTTTAATTTTTGATCTGAAAGAAATCTCACCGAAATCATATGCAGTAATCGCCTGATTTGGTGTAGCAAAGAATTTTCCTTCACCCTTTTCACCATCAACAGACTTTGTCATCCAATAACAACCAAGCACGATATCCATTCGTGGGTGCACAATAGGATCTCCTGATGCTGGTTTCAAGAGATTTTTATTTGAAGCAATTAATTCACGTGCTTCAGCTTGAGCTTCTTCTGAAAGTGGAAGATATACAGCCATTTGGTCGCCATCGAAGTCTGCGTTAAATGCAGTACATACAAGTGGGTGAATCTGAATAGCATTTCCTTCGATAAGTGTTGGGTTAAATGCTTGAATACCTAGGCGGTGAAGTGTTGGTGCACGGTTAAGTAACACATATTTACCTCGAATAACTTCTTCAAGTATTGCCCATACTTCTGGAACACCTTCTTCAATAAGTTTATTTGCACCTCTAATATTGTGAGTATATTCACGCTTTATAAGTTCAGAAGTAACAAACGGACGGAATAGTTCAAGCGCCATATGTTTTGGCAAACCACACTGAGAAAGTTTAAGCTGAGGACCAACCACAATTACAGAACGACCAGAATAATCAACACGCTTACCGAGCAAATTCTGTCGGAAGAGACCTTGCTTTGACTTCAAATTGTCAGAAAGTGACTTCAGCGCACGTCGTTGTGCTTGGCTTATTGCCTGTGAGTCATTTTGTTTTGCAATAGAATTATCAATAAGTGCATCAACAGCTTCTTGTATAATACGCTTTTCATTACGCAAAATAACATCAGGTGCTCCAATTTCTTTGAGCTTTCTCAATCGATTGTTGCGGTTAATAACACGACGATAAAGGTCATTAAGGTCTGACGTTGCATGGCGACCACCCTCAAGAGCAACCATAGGACGTAGTTGTGGTGGAATAACTGGAATCACAGTTAGAAACATCCATTCTGGACGAATCTTTGCATGAATCATTGATCGAAGAAGTGAAAGACGTTTATGTAATTTCTCTTTTTCAAGCGTCCCTGCTTTTTCAAGCATTTCTTCAGTTTTAACCTTCAGCTTTTCAAGATCCATGTTCTTGAAAATATTGTAAATTGCCTCTGCACCAATACTTGCTTCAAAGCATGTACCGTATTTCAGAGAATAATGATGGTATGAGAGTTCATTTAAAACTTTACCTTCATATATTTCTGCAATTTCTTTTTTTGTATTTGCAAGGACTTCTTTTAATTTCTCTCGAGTTTCATCATCGCCTGCTGACTTAAGTTTTGTCTTAAATTCTGAGTCAAGATTCTTAATTATTTCAGTACGTTCATTTTCATGTACTTTCGTAATAATATATCCTGCAAAATAAATCACCTTTTCAAGTTCAGCAACACCAATGTTCATAAGAATAGACATGCGTGATGGGACACCTCTCAAAAACCATATATGTGCAACAGGACTTGCAAGTTCAATATGACCCATTCGTTCTCGGCGGACAATTGAACGTGTTACCTCAACACCACATTTTTCACACACAATATCCTTAAAACGAATACGGCGATATTTTCCACAATAACATTCATAATCCTTTTCTGGACCAAAAATACGCTCATCAAATAGACCCCCTCGCTCACTGCGACCGGTTCGATAATTTATAGTTTCTGGTTTTGTTACTTCACCATAAGACCACTCACGAATTTTTTCTGGACTCGCAAGGGAAAGAGTGATGAAGTCAAACTTTTTTGTAGTATCAATTGTTTTCATAAATAAATATATAGTATGAGACTAGTATTCTTCTTCATCGCCCGCTCTCTTTTCAAGACTTACATCAAGCGCAAGGCCTCGAAGGTAATTCAACATTACAGAGAACGATGCCGGAGCATTTGGAGATTTAATTTTCTCCTTTGTAAGATATAAGGTGTCAAGTTCACCAGCAATATCGTCAGATTTAATTGTGATCATTTCTCGAAGAGCATGAGACGCACCATATCCTTCAAGCGCCCACACTTCCATTTCACCAAATCGCTGTCCTCCACCCTGTGCCTTACCACCTAGTGGTTGTTGGGTAATAAGTGAGTATGAACCAATAGAGCGCATGTGAATTTTATCTTCAACCATGTGGTGAAGTTTAAGCATATACATAATACCGATTGCAACATCCTGCTCAAATGCTTCGCCTGTGCGGCCAT
>CAZRBQ010000019.1:0-11471 GCA_964598385.1 uncultured Candidatus Saccharibacteria bacterium | reverse complement strand
AAGAATATCGTTTTCTCTCACTTCTGCACCGATTCGGATAATCCCATCCTCATCAAGATCTTTTAATTTTGTTTCGCCAACATTTGGAATATCACGAGTTGTAACTTCAGGTCCAAGTTTTGTATCACGGACAGTACAAACGAATTCTTCAACATAAATTGAAGTAAACACACTATTTTTTACAAGACGTTCAGAAAGAATAATCGCGTCTTCATAATTGTGTCCATTCCATGCCATAAAAGCAACACGAACATTTTGTCCAAGTGCAATCTGACCATTATCAGTTGTTGAAGTATCAGCAAGAAGCTGACCTTTTTTAACCTTATCACCGACAGTAACTACAGGACGCTGATGGAATACAGAGAAGTTATTTGTTCGTTCAAATGTTACTAAATTGTATGTATGCTTCTTTCCATCTTTATCTTCAACAACAATGTGTTTTGCATCAGAGGCTACTACTGTTCCTGCTTCGCGTGCTTTTATTAGACGTCCTGAAGCACCCGCAGCGTACTCTTCCATGCCTGTTGCTACAAGTGGAGCTTGCGGAACAATACAAGGCACTGCTTGTTTTTGCATGTTACTTCCCATGAGTGCTCGGTTCGCATCATCGTGTTCCAAAAATGGAATCATTGAAGTAGCAATTGAAAATGCCTGATTTGTTGCCACGTCAATAAAATCAATCTTATCTCTATCAACAAAACCTGGTTCAGTCATTACACGAGCGGCAACTTTTTCATCAATAAATTTGCCATTTTCATCATGGCGAGCTCCTGAATGAGCAATTATATATTTTTCTTCTTCAAGGGCATTAAGGTACACAACTTCGCCCGTTATTTTTCCATTTTTAACCTTAATATATGGTGTTTCGATTATGCCGAAATCATTAACTCGAGCATATGTAGAAAGGTGGAGAATAAGACCAATGTTTGGTCCTTCAGGAGTATGGATTGGACAGACGCGACCATAGTGACTTGTATGCACGTCACGAACTTCAAGTCCAGCACGCTCACGAGTAAGTCCTCCTGGACCTAGCGCTGAAAGTGTTCTCAAGTGCTCAATTTCTGCCATCACATTTTCTTGGTCCATGAATTGAGAAAGCGGGTTGGTTGTGAAAAACTCTTTTATTCGAGCCTGGAGTGGACGCTGATTAATAATCTGAATAGGAAGTGCTGTTGCAACATCAATCGTTGACATTCGATCTTGAATGTTTCGCTTGATTTGTGTCATACCAACACGAATCTTTTGTTGGAGCATTTCACCAACATAGCGTACGCGTCGTGATCCCATATGATCAATATCATCTGCTTTTGCTCCTGGTGTATGATTCAAAAGAACAACATTGCGAACAATAGTTACAAGGTCATCTTTTGATAGAGTACGTCGCTCTAGTTCTTTTGCACTCATATCCTTTTCAAAACGCTTATTAAAGCGAAAACGTCCAACTGGAGAAAGGTCGTAACGCTCTGAAGAAAATAGTGAGTCAATAAATTCTTTTGCATTTTCTGGAGTAGCAAGATCCCCATCACGAAGTCGCTTATATATTTCAATATAAGAATCGTGTAATGATTTTGCTGTATCTTTAGCAAGCGCGAGCTCAATCATTTTTTGTGCATTGTCATCACCCTTGAACGCATTCTTTATTGCATCATCAGTATGAAGGCCAAGCACACGCAAAAGAGCCGTAATTGGGAATTTACGTTTCTTGTCGATTCGTACATACAATACGCCATCTACATCTGTCTCTATTTCAATCCATACACCTCGTGCAGGAATAATTTTTGCACCAAATAATTTTTTACCTTTTAGTTCAAGGTCTGGAAAAAAAACACCGAACGATCGGGCAAGCTGTGGAACAATCACACGCTCAACACCATTTATAATAAACGTTCCATGCGGAGTCATCATTGGAATATCCGCCATAAAAATTTCTTGCTCCTTCGTACCACCAAGTGTTTTGTTGGTAAGCTTTACGCGTGCTTTAAGTTGTGCTTCAAACGAAAGCTTGTTTGCTTTAGCATATCGTTCATCAAACTTTGGCTCACTTATATGAAAACTACTGAACTCTAAATCGAACTTTTTACCTGAATAATCACTGATTGGTGAAAATTCCTTAAATACTTCTTTTAAACCATGCTCGATGAGCCATGTAAAACTCTCAAGCTGTGTTGCCAAAAGGTCAGGAAATTCAACCAATGGCTTCTTGTACTTCGCAAAGTACTTTTTCGAACGCGCAATCTGTTTCTCCATAGATTAACGTGTTGCCACGAAATTAGTAACTAGAAAAACTAACGAAAACTAAAGACACAAAAATGCCTTATTTTTAAAGGTTTTTCGCAATATTGTTTTTCTAGCAAAGGTCGACAATTTTGCTATTAAGTAGTGCGATTGATAGCATCAATAACTCAATCGTTCAATCATCACTACTATATACCTATTATTTTTTATCGTCAATACCGATCTTTTGTTCTTTCCATGCTTCGATTGCCTTATGATCTCCGGAAAGTAATACCTTGGGTACACGATATTTTTTACCTCCCCAAACTAATTCTTCAGGTCGTGTATAAAATTCGCTTGAAGAAATACGCTCCTCCTCCAATGATTCAAAATTACCAAGAACACCAGGAATCTGTCTGGCAATACAATCAATAACAACCATTGCTGGCAATTCACCGCCGGTTAAAACATAATCACCAATCGAGAGTGGTTCTGCCTTTGTAATTTTTTGCACTCGGGCGTCAATACCTTCATAACGACCAGCAATTATGATCACATCTGTATATCGAGAAGTTCGCATTGCTTTTGCGTAGGCAGTTGTAAATTTTTTTCCACTCGGCGCAAGTAGTATAATTTTTGTTTTGCCTTTTGCTTTTTTCTTCGCAGCTGCAATTGCCTTTAACACTGGCTCTGCGCGAATAATCATACCTGGTCCACCACCATACGGCCTATCATCTACGATTTGCGAAACGGCTCCATCTGGCCATACTTTTTTATACTTACCTATTACGAATTTTCTAGGATTATAAAATGAAAGTTTGATCTTCTTTTCCTTTTGTGCGCGCGCCAAAATAGACTCCGAAAGATAAGAGTCAAACATTTCTGGGAAAAGTGTAACAATGTGAAAATGCATATCTGTACACTATCGTTTTTATTGAAAAAAGCAATAGAAAAAGCCGATGATACGGCTTTTTTCATTTATTGAAATGTTATCCCATGAATATCCTGCGAAATAGTCTCTTCGATCATTTTTCTAAATTCATCCCATAGATTCGGTTGCACATCAAGGCGATGATGAAAAATCATTGTTATTCCGTTTGGAATAATCTTCATGCGATCAATTTGTTGTTTTTTATCCAAATTTAACGCAAAAAGTTTTTTAAACAATGCAACTTGTTTTGTATCAAGAAGGACCTCTGATTTACTTTCACCACTTTTATCAAGAGAGACTACGCCTTCTTTCGAACAAAGTAGCGGCACTGTTGTTATAATTTCTGCAATAAATGGGTTTGGGAAATATTTCCAATGAGCTTCCATGGCTTGTTTTTCTTGCACTTTAAATGCAGAGTGTGTGAAAGTCAAATAAAAAACACCCGTATATACGGGTGTTTTTTATTTGAGACTAGATACCCTTTAGATCTTCAAGTGCTTGGTCTACAGTGCTTGATGCCCCACTATTTCCACGACCTTCTGGCTCATTAATCTTCAAATTAACGCGAGCATTATGCTTCATGCCAATTACTCGCAAAAGCGTACGGATTGCCTTTGCAGTATTACCCTGTCGTCCAATTATTTTCCCCATGTCAGCAGGGTTTACTGAAAGAGTAATAAGTACACCCATTTCATCTACAGTTCGATCAATCTTCACGTCGTTTGGGTTATCGACGAGGGACTTCACGACATACTCAAGGAATTCTTTATCTTGCATAATTTCTGATTATACGGTTTTGTAACAAGAGCAGGTCCGACAACGCTGCTTTGCATATATTGTACGTTATGCCTGTAACAAGGTCAATAAAAAAACCCACAGAGTGTGGGTTTTTTTATTTTGCTTGCTTGCGTTTTGTTGTTGGACTCTTTTTCGATAATACATTTTTCTTTTTTGCATCAACAATTTTTTCGTGTACCAAAAAATTATGCAATGTATCTGAAGGTTTTGCACCATGACCTATCCAGTGTGTTACTCGATCACGATCAACTGAAAAAGTACCAAGCTTTGGGTTGTATGCACCGAGGACTTCAATAAATTTACCGCTTTTTGGACCATTTTTTGAATCAGTCAAAACAACACGGAAATGTGCCTCGTTCTTACGACCTATACGCTGTAATCTAATTGCTAACATATATGTTTGCGTATACTAACAGAAAGACCTCTCTTTGGCAAGGACTCAAAAAACCAGGATTTTATGGTATAGTCAATGTAATGAAAAAAATCGAAAATCAGAAACACGACCACAAAAGTAAGGCCGGAAAAGGACACTCGCGCAACAATAAAAAACATCGTTACACTCCCCCGAAAAATTTACGGGCTCATGACGGAGCAAAAAAACACTCATTTATTGAAGGAATTTTCACTATTGCTGGTAAACAAGCACTCGTTCGAGAACGTGGCACTACAAAAGAAAAAAATGTTGAAATTATTGATGGAGGTTGGAATACTGCACTCCATGGCGATACAGTAAAAGTAAAATTACTTGGGACACACTATGGCGTACGACAAGGCGAAGTTACACAAATAATAGTTAGAAACCGTGCAGGATATGCTGGAACATTAACCTACGAAAACGGGGCATATCTTATGATACCCTCTGATCCAAAAATGTATACTAGCATTCTTATTCCTGAACACGCCATAGGAAGTGCACAAAAAGGACAAAAGGTATTCGTTACACTTACAAAATGGGAAGACCCTCGTTTAAAACCTGAAGGAGTAATAGTAGAAGTACTCGGTGCACCTGGAGAAAATAGCGCTGAGATGCACGCTCTCGCACTTGAACGTGGTTTTGCTACAAAATTTCCAGAACTTGTACTTGCTGAAGCAGATTCCTTGGCACAACAAAGTGAGACCTCATTTAAAGAAGAGGCGCGTACTCGCAGAGATATGCGTACTATACACACTTTTACTATTGACCCATTTGATGCGAAAGATTTTGATGATGCACTTTCAGTACAAGAAAACGCTGACGGAACCTATGAAATAGGCATCCATATTGCTGATGTATCATACTTCGTAACACCTGGAAGTGCACTTGATACAGAAGCGATTAAACGTGCTACTTCCGTATATCTTGTTGATCGCACAATTCCAATGCTTCCTGAGGTACTTTCAAATGATCTTTGTAGTTTGAAGCCCAATGAGGACAGGCTTACCATGAGTGTTATTGTCACCCTTGATAACCACGCAAAAATAATTGACACATGGTACGGAAGAACAATAATTCGCTCACAAAAACGTTTTACCTACGAAGAAGCCCAGCAAGTACTCGATGAAGAACATGGTACTTTTTTTCGTGAACTTCGCATTCTTAATATTCTTGCAAAAAAACTAACAAAAAAGCGTTTTCAAGAAGGAGCAATCTCACTTGACCAAGAAGAAGTAAAATTTGTACTTGATGCTAATGGTGTTCCTACAACCGTCTATCGAAAAATCCGTGGTGACACCCACAGACTTGTTGAAGAGTTTATGCTTTTGGCAAATCGTCTTGTGGCAGAACATATTGCGACACTTCATACAAAAAAAGCTCCATCAGTAAATGACAACCAACATGAACATCTCTTTTTATACAGAGTGCATGATAAGCCTTCAAAAGAAAAAATTGCTGACCTTGCCTATTTCCTTGAACATCTTGGCTATCCCATAACACTTAAAAATGGTCTTGTTCCTCCTGCAGAAATTAATCGACTCATGAAAAATCTTGAAGGACGACCTGAAAAAGAGACCGTACAAAGTGTTGTTATTCGCTCAATGGCAAAAGCACTCTATTCAACAAAAAACATTGGTCACTACGGGCTCGCGTTTCAATACTACACCCATTTTACTTCACCAATTCGTCGATATCCTGATATTGTTGCCCATAGACTTCTTATGCTCTATCTCTCAGGTAACCATGTTCCAAAGGAACAATGGTTTGAGTTTGAAACAATTGCGGAAGTTTCATCAGCACGAGAAAAAGAAGCAGCTGATGCGGAACGCGCATCAATTAAATATAAGCAGGTTGAATATATGCAACACCATATTGGTAAACAATTTGAAGGCACCATCACAGGCGTTACAGAATTTGGTATTTTTGTTGAAGAAAAAGAATCAAAATGTGAAGGTTTAATTCGTACAAGAGATTTAGGAAATGAACGCTTTACGCTTAACGAAAAATCATTAACGTTAATAGGAGATACAACAAAAAAGCGCTTTAGAATTGGTGATACCGTTTCATTAAAAGTAGTTCGTGCAGATCTTGTGAAAAAAGTTATCGATTACACGTTAGCTGTATAACATAACTATGTTACGATAGAGTTGTGAAGCGAATCATCGGAACAATTATTACCGTTCTAATTTTATCCGGACTATCACTTGGTCTTTCTTCGTTTATCACAAATCATACAAACACTCAGCTTACAAAACAAATCCCGACTGACACCCCGCTCCCTCCATTGCCAGATTATTTCAGTGACATGCCACTGCCTGAAACAGCAACAGTAACTACAGCGCCTACACAATCAGAAAATAGAATCCTCTATACACTTGATCGCTATTATAATGTTGTCCCATTAAATAACAGCGATAACAAAAAAGTTGTACTCCTAACAATTGATGATGGTCCCTTAAACAGCAAAACTCTTGATTCAATTCTTACTACATTAAAAGAATATGATATTCATGCACTTTTTTTCGTTGTGGGAAACAAAGCAAGCGTAAATAAAGAACTTTTGAAAAAAATTATTGATGATGGGCACACAGTTGGTAATCATACATGGAGCCATAGCGATATGAAAAAAATGAGCCTTGCAACTGCAAAAAGTGAAATTACCCGTACAAACACATTCCTTGCACCTTATATGCCAAACAACACCGTACGCTTCTTTCGCCCTCCCTATGGAAATTACACTGATGCTATTAAAACATACGCACAGGAACAAGGATTACTTTTTATGACATGGTCACTCGGGGGCGAAGATTGGTTAAAAAAATATCAATCACCTGAGGCGCTTACAAGTCATGTTCTTTCTGGTGTTGCACCAGGATCAAACATTTTGCTTCACGAGCACCGCTGGACAAGTGAGGCTCTTCCTGGAATTATCCAGGGTCTTCTTGAAAAAGGCTATACTATTATTGATCCAAATGATATCATCAGCGCACAAGAATAATGAAAAAAATGAACCACAGCATAGTTAAAACGGCAGGAATGATAGCCCTTGTAGTGGGCTTATTTTTTGGCGCCTACACAATGCGGTTCATTGCACTTCCGTATTTTTACTTCCTTGAAGCGACAGTTTCTGATGGGATCAACGACACAATTTCTAAAGTGCAAGAAACAATAACCCCCGAAAAAAAGCCTGCGCAAACAACCCTTACATTTGTAGGCGATATAATGCTTGACCGAGGGGTGCGTCGTTCAGTTGAAAAAAATTTCTCAAATAATTATTCGCTTTTATTTCAAACTATACCAGAGTTAAAAAGTGCAGATATTACCTTTGGAAACCTTGAAGGACCTATTTCAAAAAAAGGGAAAAATGTTGGTAGCAAATATTCATTTCGAATGGATCCAGATGTAATCCCCGCCCTCCGTGATGCTGGCTTTGACATAGTATCGTTTGCAAATAATCATGTAGGAGATTGGGGTCTTACAGCTTTTAACGATACGCGAAACCTTTTACACCAAGGAGGGATACTTTATACTGGTGCGGGTGACACACTTAGCGAGGCAGAAAAACCTACTATAATTGAGAAAAATGGTATTACTTTTGGCTATCTTGGCTTCAGTGATGTAGGTCCTGAATGGATAACAGCAACAGACAATACTGCAGGCATATTGAGTGCAAAAAATCCTCGCTACAAGGAGATTATAAGCAAGGCAAAAGAAAGCGTCGATGTTCTTATCATTTCAATCCATTGGGGAGAAGAATATAAACCTCACACAAAACGTCAAGAACAACTAGCAAAAGAAGCGATTGACGCAGGAGCAACTATCGTTGTTGGCCATCACCCACACATAGCACAAGACATTGAGCTTTATAACAATGGAGTAATAATTTACTCATTAGGAAACTTTATTTTTGATCAATATTTCTCAGATGAAACAATGCGTGGACTTGTAGTTACTGCAACGTTTGAAAATACAAAACTTACCAGTATTTTTGAGTCTGAAATTCAACTAGACTCACGGTATCAACCAAAAGGTATTACACCCAAAAAAGAGCATTTAAACACTGATCCCGACGAAACGGAATCTTCTTCAAGCGAATCACTTACATTTGGTTTTGTAGGTGATATTGTTCCTGGCGAAACATACGACCCATCAATGCTTGTAGGCATTCAAGAAATTACAAAATCACCAGATATTATGGTTGGCAATCTTGAGGGAGTTCTTACAAATACCGAAGGACAGCAAAGTTCAAAATGTAGTATTGCAACCAAGCGATGTTATGCGTTTTCTGGCAAAGAATCATTTGCAGCAATACTTAAAGAAGCGGGTTTTGATATACTTTCTATTGCAAATAACCACAGCAACGATTTTGGCCCTGCAGGTCTTACTTCGACAGTAAAATTACTTGATGATGCTGGACTTGCTTCAGTCGGACAAAAAGACACCATATCGTATATTGAAAAAAATGGTATTACTGTTGGATTCATTGGTTTTTCTACTTATGCATGGACAAATCATATGGATGCAAAAGAGGTGCTTGTATCACTTATAAAAGAAGCGCGTACAAAAGCATCAATTGTTGTCATTCTTTTTCACGCAGGAGCGGAAGGTGTTGCCTTTATGCATACACCGTCTACTCGTGAATACTATCTTGGTGAAAATCGTGGTGAAGTAGTCGCCTTTTCCCATGCAGCAATTGATGCTGGCGCAGATATTGTTATAGGTTCAGGACCTCATGTTATGCGTGGAGTTGAAAGCTATAAAGGCAAACTTATTGCTTATTCTTTAGGAAATTTTGCCTCTGCAGGTAACCTTTCTACAAAAGATTTCCTTAAAAATGCAGGTATACTACTCGTAACAATTACAAAAAACGGCGCAGCAATTGATGGTTCGTTTATTTCTACAAAAATTATCAATGGGCGTATTACTATTTTTGATACAGAAAACACCGGACTAGCACTTCTTCAGCTTTTATCAAAACAAGATTTTCCACAAAACACACTTCAATTCCAAGATAATGGCAAAATACACTTTATAAAAAACTAGGATTTATTTATTACTTTGCATAACCAGTTGCTTCATCGAATTTGATTGAAAGTACTTTTGATGAGCCGTCAGCCCCCATAGTAATTCCATACAATACATGAGCTCGCGACATTGTTTCCCTATTATGTGTTACAACAATTAATTCAGAAGTTTCAGAAAGCGTACTCAACATTGAGCCATATTTTCGTGCATTTGCTTCATCAAGTGCCGCATCTGTTTCATCGAGAACAAGAAATGGCGGTGGATTTACTTGCGACATAGCAAATAAAAGTGCGATCGAAGTAAGGCTTCGTTCTCCACCTGAAAGCATTGCAAGATCTTTAACCTTTTTTTGTGGAAGCGTAACATTGATATCAATCCCTCTTTCAAACTCATCCGTATCGGTATCTTCACCAACATCCATTACTACTTCTTCATCAAGATCACCAACAGTAGCTTTTCGTGAACGTTTGTGTTCTACCATCACAGCAAGAAAAGCACTGCCACCTCCAAACATTAATGCAAAAAATTGCTGAAAAGCTTTATTAATTTTTTCTACACCATCTTTAAAATCAGCATCAAGTTTAACTTTCAAATCTGAAATTAAAACCCTGAGTGACGTAATACTCTCAGAAAGATCCGAGAGCTCTTTATTCAAAAATGCGTCTCGCTCACTTGTTTCTTGATACTCTTTTATAATCTCAGCACCATTCCCACCACCAATATCTTCAAGTCTAATTTTTATCCGTTCAATTTTTTTATGTAACTCTTCTTGCGAATGTCTATCTGCTCCGCCGTCTTGTTCTGTATATCGTACAGCCTCATGACCAACAAGCTGGTGTAATTCTTTAACTTCTTCTGCAAATAGCGTTGTGAGTTTTTCAACCTGCTCTTCTCGAAGTACGATAATTTGAAGTTTACTTTCAAGCTCTGCAAGAATACGTTTTTGTTCATAATATTCACGCTCTTCATTATGTAACGCAACAGCTTGTTGTGTTTGCAATGCTCGAAGTGCATTAATTTTTTCCTCGTGAGAAGCAATATCACGAACAAGCCCAGCAAGCGATTCAGTAAGTTCAGTAATCTTATTTGAAATATCGTTATAATGTTCGCTTGAATATTCTTCTTGATCAATGTTTTGTTTTGTCTGTAATTTATTATGAAGTGTTGTTATGCTTACCTTTAGTGAATGTGCGATCTCGTGCGCATTTCCAATATTTTCTGAAGATAATATCGCATCACAATAATTATCAAGTGTCACAATGACAGAACTAAATTCTTGTTGAGAGAAGGTAACTTCAGGTTCCTCGTTCGCCCGTGAAGATCTTGTAGACACTAATGCTTCACGCATACCTTCAAAGCGTCCGATTGTTCGTTCTAATTCTTCTTTTTCACGACGAATTTTCTGTAATCCTTGGACCAATTCTTCAAGTGCCTCATCATGGCGAGGGTTAGTATTTTTCGCATCCCTTGCACGAGACTCAAATTCAGCAAGCGCATTACGGCACGCGACAAGTGAACGCTCTAATGATTCGCGCTCTGTTATGAGTTCTTTTTTTGAATCTTTTAAATATTTTGACTCTTTAGAAAAATAACTTTGAGAAAGTTCAGCAAGCTCGGTACGCATAGCATTTGCTTTTTCAATTTTTTCAACTTGTTTTTTTAAAAATGTTAAATGCGGTGCAATTTCACGTCGCAATGATTCAATTTCCTTAATATTTGCTGTCGTCTTTTCAAGTTTACGCTCACTATCACGAATTTTATATTGATACACCTTAAGACCAAGTGCATCTTCAATCATTGCGCGACGATCCTTACCCGAAGCATTCAGAATGCGGTCAGCTTCTCCTTGTGAAATAATATGATGTCCAGATGCACCAATATGCACTGATGCAAGAAGCTCAATAACATCTTTAAGTCGAACTTCTGTGCCATTTATAAGATAACGATTTGCCCCGTCTGCATATACCTCACGAGCAATTGATATTTCATCAAAATCAACATTAATAGGACTCCCTGGAGCAAAACCAAACGTTTTTTTTGAATTATCAAACGTAATTAATACTTATGCACGAGAAGATGCGCTTCCTC
>CAZRBQ010000018.1:10923-11830 GCA_964598385.1 uncultured Candidatus Saccharibacteria bacterium | reverse complement strand
GAATCGACTACAGTCTGATGGTACAACATGGGCAAGTACGGCGCAGGAGACGATTACGACAATTACAACTCGAAATTACACAACGAGTGGATCAATTGCCTCAACTTCGATCGCTTCGCTCACAACTCGAAACGTTGGATTATTCTATATTCCGGCAAGAATTACTGTAAATCAGCTTTCTTACAACGTTGCTGCAGTAACAACGGCCGGGACTTATAAAGTCTGCGTCTACACCGAAGACGGTTCATCAAAAGTGATTGATGTGACTTCGGGAACAACAGCATCAGGAGTAAACAATATAACTGTGTCTCCTGCAGTTATACTTAATCCGGGTAATTACTACGTAGCTATGGGGTGCGCGACGACATGTAGTAATACCATAACGTCACTTTCAAATATAAGCATTCTTCACGTAAGCGGTGCATCAGTACCAAGTGGAAAATTGGAGTATGGTGGAACAGGCTCGCACACCGCAGGAACATGTAATTCGACACTCGGAACAGTTACTGCAGCAACAACAGCGATACCATTAATTCGTTTTGATAATTAAATTATGAAAAAGATGATGAGAATTGTAATAATGGTTTGTGTCGGTGTGCTTTTAGGTATTCCTCAAGGCTTGTTTGCCGCACTTTCATGTACTGTTGCGGCATCATGTAGTGATACAACATTATTTAAAATTTCTAGTACGACAAATGGTCATGCAGAACTTGCAAGTGAATCAAACTATACGAACTATGTATGCTGTAGTGGTGTTGTTGGACTTGGAAATGCATGCTCGGGAACATACGACACTGCGCTAAAACTCTCGGCTACAACGAATGCTCATGTTGAAAAGAAGTCAGAATCAAATTATGCAAATAATGCTTGTATTTCAGTAACATCAGGCACAGTATCTGTGGGGTAT
>CAZRBQ010000018.1:8734-10913 GCA_964598385.1 uncultured Candidatus Saccharibacteria bacterium | reverse complement strand
ATGATACAACCGTTGCTTCTATTTCAGGTGATACTAATGCACATGTTGGTGATGGAAGCGCCTATACGACAAAAGTATGCGCAACAGCAACCGCAGCAGCACTAAGTTTTTCAGTTTCAGCAAATACTATAGGATTTGGCGCACTTTCGTCATCGAGTGCACGATATGCGACAGGCGATAGTCTTGGTTCTGCAACTGAAACAGAGGCACATACAATAAGTGCCGCAACAAGTGCCCCGAATGGTTATATCATTACGGTGCAAGGAGACACGCTTTCAAATGGTTCTGATACTGTTACTGCAATTGGCGGAGTCAATAGTGGTTCATCTGTTGGCACAGAACAGTTTGGTTTGCGAATGACTGCTTCTGGTGGAAGCGGTGCGGTCAGCTCACCGTATTCAGGAAGTGGTTTTGCATATGCAGCAGACGCAACAACCTCAAGTCAAGTTGCAAGTGCAGCATCGGGGGATGGGGTTACCACAACATATTCGGCACGATATTTGGGTAATATAAGCGCCACGACGAATCCAGGGTCATATAATGCGAACCTTACATATGTAATTACAGTGAATTACTAAATGTTGATAAGTATTTGTTGTATTTTTTGAAAGAGTGGTACAATAATTTTAATTAGTATGAATGTTCAAAAAATTTTTAAAAAAGGAACAAGCGTAGTTATTATTAGCTCACTTTTATTAGCATTTTTTCCTTTTCCAAATAAAGCATTATCTGCTTCGCTTACAGCACTCTCTGATACGCAATCAACCATTAAGGCTTCGACTGCCTCAAATCACGATATTACTTTTACAACCCCAACAGGTGTTACCTCTGGTCAATCAATAATTCTTACATGGGACAACAGCACTTCGGTCAATGCATCACTTGATTACACAGACATTGATCTTCTTGACGACGGTGTAAACCTTACACTTGCAGGAACTCCTTCAGGTTCTACATGGGGTGTTGTAAGAACTTCATCTACGGTGATTACTTTTACCAACGGTACAACAGCAGTTGCTGCAGGTAGTGTTATTCGAATCAAAATTGGTACTAACGCTACTTCTGGTTCGACTGGTACTCGACAAATTACAAATGGTAGCGCTGGAACAACCACACTTACGATCAGCGGTTCGTTTGGTGACTCTGGTACGATCTCAACGCCAATTATAAGTGATGATGTTGTCAATATTTCTGCGACAGTTGGACAAACTATTTCATTTTCTGTTTCTGATAATACTATTGGTTTTGGAACCCTTTCATCATCAAATGCTCGTTATGCAACAGGTGATACAAATGGTACAACCTCAGATACCGTAGCGCATACACTTGCAGTTGCAACAAATGCGGCAAATGGATACACAATTACACTACAAGGTGCAACACTTACTAGTGGACTAAATACAATTGATGCAATTGGCGCTACAAGCGCATCTTCGTCAGCTGGTACAGAACAATTTGGTATTTATGCAACAAAATCTGGTGGTGTAAACGGAACAATTACTGCACGATATAGTGATACTGCACCTCCAAAGTTTGCTTATAATGCAACATCGTCAACAACAGATACGCTTGCGAGCGGTTCCTCTGCAACAGCAACAGAAACCTATTCGCTTCACTACATTGCGAATATTTCTGCAACAACTGAAGCTGGTTCATACAGTACAAATATTACATACGTCGGTACAGGTAACTTTTAACCATGAACACAAAACGTTTTTTTCTAATAGGCACTCTTCTTATAGTCGGATTTTTTGGTTTCGCAAAAGGAGCTTTTGCGCTCACTGTTTCGCCTGCGCGTCTTGAAATAGACGGAAATCCAGGCTCACAGCTTAAAATGGACATTGTTCTTACTAATGACAAGGATGAGAATCAAACTTTTTATTCTTCGTATGCAAATTTTGAAGCACAAGGTGAGTCAGGAACTCCAAATTTTGTAGAAAATAAGGAAGGACTTGCTACATGGATGAGTGTTCCTCAAACAGTAACATTAACCCCGTTTGAAACAAAAACGATTCCGCTCGTAATTAACATTCCGGCTTCTGCAGATCCGGGAGGTCATTTTTCAGCATTATTTTGGAGTACACAACCAGGGAAAACAGACAATGGAACACAAGTAGCTATCGGTGCAAAGCTCGGTATTCTTGTGCTTTTACGTGTGAATGGAGAAATTAACGAAGAT
>CAZRBQ010000018.1:0-8724 GCA_964598385.1 uncultured Candidatus Saccharibacteria bacterium | reverse complement strand
AAGCGCTTCCAGTAGTATTTACCTATCGATTTAATAATTCCGGCAATGATAGAGTTAAGCCAACTGGTTCTATTGTGATTAAAAATATTTTTGGAATGAAATCAAAAGTCATTGACGGTAATCCAAATCAAGGAAATGTGCTACCAAAGAGCGTGCGTCGATTTGAGACTGCGTGGACGAAGGGTAATACGAATTATGGAGATGAGGTTGAAATGATGCCAATGGGATTTTGGGAAAAAGTTTCTTATGAATGGAAAAATTTTGCTTTTGGTAAATACACTGCGACGCTCACGCTTACCTATACTTCAAAGAAGCTCGTTGATAGCGCAACAACTTCATTTTATGTATTTCCTTGGCATCTATTGCTTGTTGTTTTAGCGGTACTTGTTGTTATATGGTTTATTTTCAGAAAAATACTTATGGCATACAACCGCATGCTTATTGCTCAAGTTAGAGAAAAAATTGAAGAAGAAATCGAAGAAAAACTTGAAAAAAAACAAGAAGATCATCAATCAACAAAAAAACATACTCGGCCTAGGGTATAATAACGTGGTGATGAGAGTTTTATCTCAAATATCTTATATATTACTTATCGGGTGCCTGTTTGTTGTTGCGCCTGTTGTAGCTCTGGCAGATGAAGTAATTACAATTTCAGCAACTGTTGGTACAGGAGGGGGAAGTAATAGTGGAGGAGGTGGTGGGGGTGGTGGAAGTTATACTATTCCAACAGGTATTACTTTTTCTGGTAAAGCATATCCACTTTCAACTGTTATTGTGCTTTTGAATGCCCAAGAAGTAATACGAACGATCGCTGGGCCCGATGCGCAATTTTCTGTTTCGCTAAATTCACTTAATCCAGGTTCATATACTTTCTCAATTCTTGGTGAAGATAGCGAAGGGAGAAGGTCAACCTTGTTTACATTTCCTATATTAATTACTCAAGGTGCAACAACAACAGTTTCTGGTATTTTTATTGCACCAACGATTGACATTGATAAGATACAGGTTAAAAAAGGTGAAAATCTAACAATATTCGGAGAAACTGTTCCAGGTAGCCAGGTAACAATTTCTGTCCACTCTGATCCAGAGTATCTCTTTACGGTGCAGTCAAATACTCAAGGCTTGTATCAATATGTTCTTGATACTGCTACGCTCGCGATAGGTTCTCATGAGACAAAATCAAAAAGTCGGGTTTCTGCAAGTGAGCTGAGCTCATATAGTAACGTTCTTGGATTTTTAGTCGGCAATACAACGGTTGCAAACGATGGTGCATGTAAACGCGCCGATATTAACTGTGACGGACGAGTAAATCTTGTTGATTTTTCAATTCTTGCATTTTGGTATAAAAAAGTATCTCCACCGGCAAAAGTTGATTTAAACAATGACAATAAAGTTACACTTGTTGATTTTTCAATTGTTGCTTATTACTGGAATGGCTAATATGAAAAAAAGTATCCTTACATCTTTGATCATCTTTTGTTTACCTTTCCTTGCCTATGGACGTGGTTTTGTTGCTACGCCAGCAGTAACGCAGTTTGCTGTTGGTGATATTGTCCCATTCGAAATAACTATTACTCCTGAAGACTATGAAAAAATCAACGCACTTGCACTTTCAATCAGTGCTGATACAAGATATTTAGAGCCGGTTGCAGTGAGTGATGGGGGTACAATTATTACAATCTGGGTAGATCGTCCTGCGATTACGAGTGAGGGTACAGTAACACTTTCTGGCGTTATTCCTGGAGGATATTCGGGTACAATAAATCCGTTTACAAATACAATGTTGCCAGGAAAGGTGGTAACTATCTATTACAAAGCAGTCGCTGTAGGTCAAACTCAGATTTTTAGTAATGGTTCACATGTTTTGTTGCATGATGCTCTTGGCACAAAAAAAGATGCTACGCTTGAAAGTCCGTTAATTACCATTGATACAAAAACATATTTTGATAAAAAGCAAAATAGCGACCGTACCCCGCCACTTAAATTTGAAATTGTTCCTATCGTTGATGAGACAATACCACAAGAGTCATATCTTATTTCATTTAATACAACTGATTCTGAAAGCGGTATAGCATATTATGATATGAAAATAGATAGTGATGATTATAAAAAAGTTACAAGTCCGGTGGCAGTATCAAAAAATGCTTCACGTGTTATTGTTCGAGCAGTTGATAATGCAGGAAATGAACGAAGTGCGACATATCATTTTGTTACAAATACAACAATTCCATTACCACGTGATACAATACTGATTGTAGTAGGTATTGTACTTGCACTCTTGTATGCGTTTTTCACTCTTCGCAATCGTAAAAAGTAGTCTTTTCTTTTTTGTGTTTTTTTTGCTGGCACAAAGTGCGTCTGCAGCAGACTTATCAATTCTTTCTCCTCAAACAGCTGAAAAAGGTAAAACATTTACCGTGACACTACAAGCAAAAACAAATACGCAAACTATAAATGCAGTATCGGGCACACTTTCGTTTCCGAAATCAAAAGTTAAAGTAACCTCAATTTCAAAATCAAACTCAATTATAAATTTTTGGGCACAAGAGCCTGTTTATTCAAATACAAATGGGTCTGTTTCTTTTGAGGGTGTTGTGTTGAATCCAGGCTATAAAGGGAATAATGGAACAATAATCAAGATAACATTTTCCGCACTTGCTACAGGCGAAGTACCCCTTGTATTTACTAGTGGTTCAATTCTTGCGAATGATGGTGAAGGTACAAACATATTATCATCGCTTGGCGAAGCAAATATTACTATCATTGATGCTACTCCTATTGAAGATGAAGTAGTAAGTATGACACCTTCATATGCAAAACCTTTGCTTCCAGTGATTACTTCTTTAACACATCCTGATCAAGAAAAGTGGTACAAAGAACGTGATATTTCGGTAGCATGGATAGTACCAGCTGGGGTAACTACAGTATTTGCTGGCATTAACCAAAAAGCTGATACAAACCCAGTTATACCAGCGAAAGGGTTACGAAACTCATTTGCTTTACGAAACGCCCGAGATGGTATTTGGTATACACATGTTAAATTTGCGAATCAGTCTGGTATAAGTGAGACCGCGCATTTTATTGCTCGAATTGACGGAACACCCCCTGATACCTTTGTAGTTACACCGTTTGATAATGATGATACAAGTCGAGCATATTTTTCTCTAAATGCTACAGATAGCACTTCTGGTGTTGCAGGGTATGAAATAGCGTACAGTGATAGCGTGTACGCACCCCTTAGTGTTAGTAGTGGTATTGGTCAGACAAAAGTACTTCCAAAAGGAGAACATCTCACAAAAATTAAAGTATTTGATTATGCAGGGAACAGTCTTGAAAAAGAAATTCGTTTTAGTACAGATGGTTTGATGAAGCCAGTCGTAACCTCATATCCAAAAGAAACTATAACAACAGCCTCATTTTCCATTTCAGGGCGTGCAAACCCTCTTGTAGAGATTATTCTAGAGCTTGCAAGTAAAAAAGATGGTTACCGTGAGATTAAGAGTAAAACAAATGAAGATGGCTCATTTACCCTCGAAGTAGATACTTTAAGAAAGGGTGAAACATATACTTTTACTGTGTATGCTACAGCTGATAACGTAAAAAGTGAAAAAACTATACCATTTTCAGTTAGAGTTAGTTTACCATTTATAGATAGCGTATATCTGGTTATCTCTCAGTATTGGCTTTATGGCGTTATTGTTACCGCATTCATTGTGTTTATAGGTTTAGTGCGTATATTACTGCGACGGAAGCGTAGGGCACCTGGAGTGTATCCCGTTGGCGGTTCTATGGTTGTGCACCATGCACTTGGGGCCGAACTTGCAATTTTAGAGAAAATGAAGCGTGGTGAACCATTTTCACTTGAGGAAAGACACTATTTGTCACAGCTCCGGCGTGACCTTGGCTTTATTGATCAAGCGCAAGGCGTGGGGGAGCAAAAACAGCGAGAAAAAGTTCTAGATATCAATACTATCGGTAGAAAAATAGGTAAATAATTACTACTCTTTGTCAAGCGAGTAAACATAAAAAACCTTTATTTTATAAGGGTTTTTTATGTTTGACGATAGTAAAAAATATGGTATAACTATTGACTTTATTTACCATTTATGATACTATATGCGAGTACCTTAATTGATGGCTTATAGCCTGAAGTTGTAGGTACTTTTTGCGTCTAGGCTAGTTTTGGCCACGCTTTACAGTTATGGTGTTTGACGGAGCATAACCGTCGCCTATGAATAGAACATTAAAATCTCGTTTGTTGCAGTCGTTTGTAGTGCTTCCACTTCTCGGTACTACATTTTCTGGTAATCCATTACTTGCGATTCCCGCTGCCCTTGGAGAAGTAAAAAGCTTAGTAGCTAATGTGCAGACTGAAACGATCTCACCGGAAGAACTTACCCGTATTGAGCGTGCAGCTAAAATTGACGCCTTCTTTGCAGGGCGCGATATGCCGCTTGCGGGTTCTGGTCGGAAAATGGTTGAAGTAGCTGAAGCAAATGGCCTTGATTGGCGCTTGCTTCCTGCGATTGCTGTCCGTGAATCAACGGGTGGCCGCCAAGCATGTAAAAAGGTTCCGAACAATGCGTTCGGTTGGGCTTCATGTAAGATTGGTTTCAAATCAGTAGATGAAGCAATTGCGACTATTGGTAACCACCTTGGTGGTAATCATCCAAAGACCGCAATGCACTACGATGGTAAAGATACTCTTGGTATCTTAAATTCATATAATCCACCTTCAATCGTACCTACGTACGCAAAAGAAGTGTTTAGGATTATGGATATGATCGATAGACAACCTATTGATAATGCTATTGCAAATGTTGATGCAGAAGCATCGGCAAGCTAAGTAAAAAACCCGCAGTAATGCGGGTTTTTTACATGGATAAAATAAAAAACCGACACGGATGTCGGTTAATATGAATCAGAGTTTAAGTCAAAATTCCTGATTTGTTCTTGAAGAAGAGTGTCGGTGAAAATATCAGGGAGCGCCTTAATTGTATTTAAAAAAGTAATGCGCTTCTTTTTCGATTTCTGGATAGGATGGGTACTTTCCTTGTTGCCATGTTGCTTCTTGCAACGGGCAATTATGCTGAGAAATTGTTTCTCAGAAAGTTCGGGGTGGTGAAGGGTGCGATATTTATTTACAATCCCTCTCCGCACGATACTCTTTGATTGACCTTTTAAGAGCGGCCTCATGAGTGCATTTTTATAGTCTTCATCAATGAGCTTTCTAAGTTCGCTGTATGATTTTGCCATCGGACAGTTTTTTAAAAGTATATAAGAAAATTAAAAAATGTCTACTATTATTATATTTTTTTAGCATTTTCGATAATGATACTTTTTTCACCATTTCTTAGAGATACTTTTCCTGTAAAGGCAATACATGTGTCGGGGATAAAAAGAGCTTCATTTGATTTGAATAATTTAGGAAATACAACCGCTTCAATTGAACCAGTGAAATCAGAAATTTTAATGAATGCCATACGGTCATTATTTTTAGTAATAACCATACGAACATCATCTATAATTCCGCCGAGTGTTATGGGGTGGCCATTACCAAGTTCAGTATGCACTTTTTTAATTGTCTGATCACGTTTTTCTAATTTTTCTCTGTGCTTATCAAGAGGGTGTCCAGAGATATAGAGTCCAAGTAGTTCTTTCTCCCATGCGAGCCGTTCCTCTTTTTTTGCCTCAGCGGCAGGAGCAAGTGTTAGTTTTGAAAACGCTGTGTCTTCAATACCACCAAATAATGAATTCTGGTTAGCATTTTTACTTGCTTCTCGATTATATTCAAGCATAGCTTCCATATTAGCAAGCAAATGACCTCGCTCGCCGAGTTCGTCGCAAGCTCCAGATTTAATAAGAGCCTCGAGAGATTTTTTGTTAAGATTTTTATGTCGAATGCGATCAAGAAAATTTGTAATTGAAGTAAAAGTACCCTTATTTTTTCTTTCAATAATTATTGCATCAGAAATATCTGTTCCAAGATTTTTTATAGTATATAACCCAAAGCGGATAATACCACCGTGCCCATCTTCATTTCCTGATGAGATAACAGTAAATCCACCAAAGCTTTCATTGATATCTGGAGGAAGAACAACAATACCCATTTGCTTACATTCAGCAATAATTTCGGCAACTTTTTCTACATCTCCTGATTCAGCTGTAAGAATTGCCGTCATATATTCGACAGGCGGTTTGATAGGCGACACGACCATAGCTTGCCGCGTGTGCTTTATTGAAACCATACGCAGCAAACGGCTCGATGAGCTTCCAAAGTTCCATAGCTTTTTTATGGTCTAAACCATTTTCGACAAACCCTTTGAGTAGTTTTTCCTTTTGAGCTTCCATTTCTTCTGGTATTTTTTTACCCATGGCTTTTCGTAGCTTGTCTGCTTCAAGCCATGAATAGCCTGCAAGTTTTATTGCAATCATCATCACGTCATCTTGATAGGTAATAACACCAAAGGATTTTTTAAGAATAGGTTCAAGTCGAGGATCAAGATAGCGGACTAAAGAAGGATTGTGTTTTCGGGCAATATAATCAGGAATCGCTTCCATTGGTCCTGGTCGATAAAGTGCAACCATTGCATTGATGTCGTGGATTGTTGAAGGTCGAAGCTCTTTAAGGTAGCGTGTCATTCCTGATCCATTGAGCTGGAACAATCCTTCTGTTTGACCTCGGGCAAGAAGCGAAAATGTACGTTTGTCTGCAAGGTCAAGACGATCGAGGTCAATGGAAATATTGTGACGTTCTTTAACAAGGCGCACAGCATCTCCTAAAATTGCAAGGTTGCGAATACCAAGAAAGTCAAATTTAATTAGTCCGGCATCTTCAACACCATGCATGTCATACTGTGTAATAATTTTTCCACCTTTTGGGTCAAATTGTGTTGGTACAAAATTATACAGCGGTGTTGGTGCGATCACTACTCCAGCGGCATGTACAGAAATGTGGCGGGCATTTCCTTCTAGTTTTCGAGCAAGTTCAATAATTTGTTTTGCACTTTGTTCATCATCATATATTTTTTTTAGCTCATGGGTCATCTCAAGTGCTCGATCAATCGTCATCGGAAATCCTTGTGATCCCATTGGAATTAATTTTGAAATCCTATCACCAGTTTCGTATGGAAAACCAAGCGCTCGTGCTACGTCACGAACTGCACCGCGAGCCATCATTGTTCCAAAAGTACCAATTTGTGCGACTTTATCTTCACCGTATTTCTTGCGTGCGTACTCAAGCATCTCATCACGTCTGTTGTCGGCATAGTCCATGTCGATATCAGGTGCTGAAGGTCGTTCAGGGTTGAGAAATCGTTCAAAAGGAAGATCATATTCAAGGGGATTTACTGTTGTAATTCCAACAAGATATGTCGTAAGTGATCCTGCAACTGATCCTCGAATTGTTGTCAGAATATTATTTTCACGTGCATGGCGAAGCAAGTCTGCAACAATAAGCATGTAGATTGAAAATCCCTTATCGGCAATGACTTTTAATTCATACTCAAGACGTTCAAGCACGGAAGGCGTTTGTTCAATGTTTCGGAAAGAGAAACCCTCAAAAGCAAGTTCACGAAGGACCTGATCAGCAGTTTTTCCTTCTGGGAGAGGGAAATCAGGGAAGGTCCATTTGCCGAGCTCAAGTTCAATGTCACACATTTCTGCAACCTTTAATGTATTTTCACATGCACCTGGAATATCTTTGAAAATTTCTTCTGCCTCTTTATCAGAAATGAAGTAATAGTTTCCTTCTTTCATTGACATGCCTTTTCCATCACGAGCATCAGTGCCAGTATTGATACGTAAAAGGGTTTCGTGTGCGTCTCTATCTTCAGCATGGAGATAATGAGAATCATGCGTTCCGACAATTGGAATATTAAATTCTTTTGCTAGAGTTTTAATTCCTTCAATATAGAGTGGGGCACCTTCAACTTCTGGATGGTTCATTACTTCAAGAAAGTAATTTTCTTTTCCAAAAATTTCTTGATATTCCTTTACTAGTTCTCGAGCAGTTGCAAGGTCTCCCGCACGAAGCGCGCGACCCATTTCTGAAGCTGGACACCCGGACAAACAAATAATACCTTCGTGATATAAACGAAGAATTTCTTTATCCATTCGAGGTTTATAGTAGTAACCCTCAAGATGTGCATGTGTTGTAAGTCGAATAAGATTTTTGTATCCTGTTGTATTCTTTGCAAGAAGAGTAATATGGCAACGCTTACTATCAATACCGGCTTCCTTATCATGTCGGGTTCGTGCTGCAAGGTATCCTTCAACCCCAATGATTGGTTTGACTCCTTGTTTTTTGCATTCTTTATAAAATTCTATTGCCCCATACATTGCGCCATGATCGGTAAGCGCAAGTGCGGGCATGTCAAATTTTTTTGCGGTTTTTGCAAGTCCTGAGATTTTTGATAACCCATCAAGAAGTGAGTAGCTTGAATGAGTATGGAGGTGTACAAATTTTGCGCTCATACGATGACCCATTATAGCAACCTTGATGCAAAATTGACAAAAAATATAAATGATTTTTTATAATTGATTTTTTGATACACTATAGGCATGAAAAATGCTATCGGCATTGATGAGGTTGGGAGAGGTCCTCTTGCGGGTCCGGTATGTGTTGCTGGGTGTATTCTTTATGATGTATCAATACTAAAAAAAGCACCTTATCGATTGCGTGACTCCAAAAAGTTGTCAGAAAAGGAGCGATTAGCATGGATG
>CAZRBQ010000017.1:10122-12093 GCA_964598385.1 uncultured Candidatus Saccharibacteria bacterium | reverse complement strand
AACAATAGATATACTGGGAGTTGGCTTTTATCATAAGTGAAAAGTGCTTGAGAGATTTCTCGAGGAACATTCGCAACAATACCAGCAAAAATAAGGACTGAAACACCATTACCAATACCATATTCAGAAACAAGTTCACCAAGCCACATCAGGAGAAGTGACCCTGCAACAACAACAGAAAGATTTGTTACGCGAGCAAACATATCAAGTTGTTCAATAATGCCCTGTCGTTCAAGCACAACAAGCAATGAGAGTCCTTGTATAACTGCTAGTGGCACAGTAAGGAGACGTGAGTACTGTGTAAATTTTCTACGGCCAATTTCTCCTTCTTCAGAATAAAGCGCCTTTAATCGTGGCACCATAATCGTAAGAAGTTGCATAATAATTGAAGCAGTAATAAATGGACCAACTCCTAACATTATTATTGAAAGTGTTGAAAGTCCACCACCAGAGAAAATATTTAAAATACCAAAAAATTGATTGTTCGCCAAAAATTGAGTAAGCGCCGTTGTATCTACGCCTGGAATTGGAATTGCTGAAAGAAAACGGAAAAGCACTAAAATAAACATCACAAAGAGAAGCTTATTGCGAAGCTTTTTATCAGTAAACGCAATCTTAAATTTGCGCCAAAAATTTGTCATATGTTTTTAAAGTAAATGTTGTTATTGCACTACACCCCCTGCTTTTTCAATTGCAGAACGAACACCCGCTGAAACAAGACACCCTGTTACTGTAACTTTCTTAGTAAGAGTTCCCTTGCTAAGGATCTTAACTGCTGGTACAACACCTCGAAGTTTTTTAATTACGCCTGCTTCAAGAAGTGTTGCTGGACTTACTGTTGAACCATTTTCAAAATGAGTTTCAATAAGCGAAAGAGCAACATTTGTTGGCTTCGTCGCATATGAATTAAAAGCGTATCCACGTTGCTTTGGAAGCTTCTTAATAATATCACGAAGTTCTGGGCGCTTTTTACGACCTGCACGTGCATTCTGGCCTTTCGTACCGCGTCCAGATGTTTTACCGCGCTTGCCACCACGGCCAACGTATCGCTTTTTTTTGTTTTCAGTTGTGCGTGTTATTTGATCAATTCGCATAAAATTCTATTTAAGATGTAATTCGTGCATCTCGCTCGTTCTGCATTGTTTCCATTACAGCTTGAAAGCGAGGTGTTGCAACATGTGAAAGTGCCTGCATGACAGCACGAGCATTATTGAGTTTGTTTTTTGTTCCTGAGTGAAACTTTGCAGTTACATTAGTTAAACCTGCAAGGGTAAGGATTGTACGCGCCGCAGAACCAGCAACAAGTCCTTTTCCACGATTTGGCATAAGTGCGACATGTGAGCTTGTGTACTTTGCTGAAACTTCGTGCGGAATTGACATGTCTTTTGTTGTCTTGATTTTAATCATATGCTTTCGCGCATTTTTTAAAGCCTTCGCAATAGCAAGTGCTGTGTCGATAGATTTTCCAGTACCAACACCAACTGAACCCTTCCGGTCACCTATAACCATAGTTACTGCAAAGCTCATGCGACGTCCTCCAGCAACCACACGAGTAACACGACGAATATCAAGCATCTTTTGATCAAATTCTGGTTTTGGGCGCTCAGCAAATGTTGCACGTCCACCCTGCCCTCTTCCGCGACTACCAGCCCCTCGTCCACGTGGTGCTTTAGATTCGGTATTTAATTTTGGTTTTGTTTCAGTCATAATATGTATTAAAAAATTAGCCCTTGTGCACGTGCCTCATCCGCGAGCGCTCGTACACGACCAGTATATTTAAAACCATTTCGATCAAATACTACTTTTGTAATACCTTTTGCTTTTGCTGCCGTAGCAATCAATTCACCAACATGCTTTGCTCGTTCAGTCTTTGTTCCTTTCTTTAAAGTCATATCAGAAGCAGCAGCAAGGGTAACTCGTTTTTCATCGTCAATAACTTGCGCATACATAAAACGGTTTGATTTAAACACA
>CAZRBQ010000017.1:4243-10112 GCA_964598385.1 uncultured Candidatus Saccharibacteria bacterium | reverse complement strand
AAAGTCGTGGTGTTGCAGCAGTACCAAAAACTCGAGAGCGAATTTTCGCCTTAAGTCGTGAACGTTTTTCAGTTTTTTTGTTCTTAAATTTCATATACTATGCGGTTTTCTTACCTTGCTTGCGACGAATAACTTCGTTGTCATAACGAAAACCTTTACCTTTATATGGTTCAGGCTTCTTGAGTGAACGGATGTATGCTGTCCACTGACCAACAAGCTCCTTATCAATACCAGTAACAGTTATAACATTTTTTTCTGCAGTTACAGTAAGACCTTCAGGAATTTCTTCAACAACTGGATGTGAAAAACCGAGTGCAAGTTCAAGATTTTTACCTTTGACATCTGATTTAAAACCAACACCTTCAAGGATGAGCTTTCGTTGATATGGCTCAGTAACACCCTTGATCATATTTTTAACGTGTGATGCATATGTTCCCCATAGTGCACGAGCAAAGGTGTCTTTTTCATTGCGTGGTGCAAATGTAACAGTGCCATCTGCAATAGTAATAATTACTTCATCACGAAATTGTCGAGAAAGTGTTCCTTTTGGACCCTGAACAGTAAAGATGCCATTGTCATATGACACTGTTACTCCAGAAGGTATTGCAAGTTGTTGTTTACCGATTCGTGACATAAATATGTATTACCAAAGTGTGAATAGTGGCTCTCCTCCGACCATTGCCTTGCGAGCTTCGTTGCCTGTTAAAATCCCTTTTGGTGTCGTAAGGACCAAAATACCATGACCTTGACGAACAGGGCGAATTTCTTTTACTCCCATATACAAACGTCGTGATGGCTTTGAGATACGATTTACGCCAGCAATCTTTTTTGCAAGAGAAAGCTCAAGAGCTGGATGACCGCCACGAGTACGCTTTGTTATCGCAGAAAGATATCCTTCTTTTTCAAGCACCTGCGCGATTGCGAATTTTACCTTTGAAAAAGGCACGACAATAGAAGGACGGCCTGCGTTACTCGCATTCTTCAACATTATAAGCATTGCGCTAATTGGATCTGTCATAATATTACCAGCTAGATTTACGAACTCCAGGAATCTTGCCTTCGTTTGCAAGCTCTCTGAAGCAAATACGGCAAAGGCCAAAATCACGCATATAACCACGACCACGACCACACTTAAAACAGCGGTTTTTCGCTCGTGATGAGAATTTTGGCTTTTTTTGTGAACGCACCCAGGTTGATGTTTTTGCCATAAATAATATAAAGTAATTACCCTTTGTCCTTTGAATATCTCACTTTTTTTCTCTTATACCTATAAATAGGTCCAAAAGGAGAAAAGCGGATTGCAAGGGAAAAAGAAAGGGCTTCCGCCATAGTAGCAGAAGCCCGGTTTGCTGTCAAACAGCGTATTCTTTTCGCATTCGAGCATCCCTTAATTTTTTGATAAACTCGCCTAAGCAAAGAGCCTTGGTTTTGGGAATATAAAGGTCAAACTGTATTACCGCCAAAACCATCTTATGATTTACAAAATGCTTTTTAATATGAACAATGCTTCCATTAGCAAAATTTTTATCTATACCTTTTAAAACAAATAGTTGAGTAAGCTTCGTTCTAAGCGCCCAGTCATCCATGTCGTATCGAGAAGGAAATATATTAGTAAAACAATCCTTCATTACATCAACATCTTGCTTTTCAATTTCAGGTGGTAGCTCATAAACAACTACACCGGGTACATACTCATTAATTCTCCTTTTTATGATTAATGATTTAAGTCGAATCTTGTTATTTACATTGGCATTTTTATCTACTTCCTCCAGTACTGAAATCCACTTTGGATAAACTTCAAGCGCATTGTTTTTTTGAACCGAACTTGAATACTTGTCACCAAGAATAAGCTCCCTTAGCAATGCACGGTTTTTTGTATTGTGCGGAATCTTTTTCTCTTTACGAGAATAATACATCGCAACACCAATACAAATTATTACAACAATAACACTTACTATTGAACCGACTAACATCCATGTTGGTCGATCTGCAGAAAGTATCGCTAGCGACTGATCCATGATTATTATGTTTTAAGTTTCTTTACCAAGCCTACTTTTTTACCATGAATTGTCAATCAACAAGACGAAAAACAACTATTAAACAAAAACCCCGCATGAGTGCGGGGTTTTTGTTTATTTCTTAAAAGGGACACCGAGGAGTTCAAAAAATGCGAGTGCCTCTGGTTTTGATTTTGCAGTTGTCACAATCGTAATACCCATGCCAAACACATCTTTGAGTTCTTCATCACCAGTTTCAGGGAAAATGGTATGCTCACGAACCGCAAGCGTCATATTCCCCATTGAATCTACGATTTTTTTATCGAGCCCTCGGAAGTCTTTTGTGCGAGGAATTGCCACGGTAAAAAGTTTATCCAAAAACGCTACCATACGAGCCCCACGAAGCGTAACAGCAACGCCAATTGGTTCACCTTGGCGAACTTTAAATGATGCGATTGATTTCTTTGACGAACGGAGTGACGGCTTCTGTCCTGTAATTTTTGCGAGGCGATCAAGAATAAAATCATTTCGGTTTTTGTCTCGCTTAATACCAGTACCCGTACCCGAAGAAACAACAACCTTTACGAGACGAGGCGCTGACATTTTATTTTTGTAGCCAAATGATGCCTTCATTGCATCATATGCTCCCTTTTCAATTTCTTTTACCGATTTCATAGTCTTTATATTACAAAATTAAATTTCCATTCCACTCTTGCGGGCAACACGGACCTTTTTTCCATTCACCATTTTGTAGCCCACACGTGTAGGAGTACTTTTCTTTGGATCAATTAATGAAACATTCGCAAGTGCGATTGATTTTGACAAATCAACAACACTCCCTTTCCCATCACGCGTTCGTGGGCGTTGATGACGCTTCCAAACATTCAAACCATCAACAAGCACGCGATTTTCTTCGCGAAGTACTTTGGTAATGGTTCCTTTCTTACCTTTGTCTTTACCAACACGCACTATTACTGTGTCGCCTTTTTTGAATTTCATATAATTAAAGCACCTCTGGCGCAAGTGAAACTATTTTCTGATAACCTCGCTCTGCGAGCTCTCGTGGTATTGGACCGAATATACGACCTGCAATCGGCTCAAAACGCTGTTTTGCTTTTCCAATTATCACTACTGCATTATCATCAAAACGGATGTATGATCCATCTTTTCGTCGAAATGCATTTCGCTGTCGAACAACAACAGCGTGATGAATATCCTTTTTCTTAACTCCTTTTCGTGGTTGAGCAGTTTTGATTGAAATAACAACCACATCACCAATACCTGCATAGCGTCGTTTTGCAGAACCAAGCACTTTGAAAATCTTACCGACGGTACCGCCAGAGTTATCTGCTATTTTTACTATTGATCCATCCTGCAACATATTATTTTTCTAGTACAATAAAATGCTTATCCTTTGAAATCGGTCGTGACTCGACGATTGTCACTTTGTCACCTGTCTTGTATGCATTACCCGCATCGTGTGCCTTATAATGCTTACTCTTTTTCAAATATTTCTTATATTTTGGATGCTTCACAAAACGAGTCACTGAAACGACAACGGTTTTATCCATCTTGTCGGAGACGACGACACCTGAAAGTGTTTTTCTATTTTTTACTGTTTCTTGTTTCATAGTATTAGTTAGTTCGTGATGAACGCTCTGTGATAATACGAGCAATTTCTCGACGAAGCGTACGTGCTTCTTTCACATTGGTAGACTTAGCACCGCTTGCCCCAAAACGAAGCTCACGTAGCTTTGCTCTCATTTCAGAAAGAGACTTTGCCATATCTTCATTAGTCATATCTTTACTCTTTTTCATATTATACTCGAGCGATTACCTTCGTCTTCAAAGGCAATTTTGTACCTGCCTTTCGAAGTGACTCTCGCGCAAGCGCAGAATCAGCGCCATCAATTTCAAAAATTACTCGACCAGGTCGTACTTCAAAGCAATATCCCTGTGGGTCACCTTTACCTTTACCCATACCAACTTCAGGTGGTTTTGCGGTAAATGGCATATCTGGGAAAATTCGAATCCAGACACGCCCAACCTTTCCAAGATTACGTTGCATTGTTTTTCGTGCAGCTTCAATTTGATTTGAAGTGACTCGAGCATATCCTTCTGATTTAAGTCCGAATGATCCAAAGGCAAGAGTCGTCCCACGTGTTTCTGGGGTAATCTTGTCCATATTTCGTCGCATGCGATGCCATTTGCGATGTTTTACTTTCTTTGGTAGCAACATAAGCGTTTTAAAAATTATCTTTTATCTCGTGATTCACGAGCAGGCTTTTCCTTTTCATTAAAAACTTCTCCACGATAAATCCATACCTTGATACCAATATCACCATATGGCATGTGTGCCTTTTCGCGTGCGAAATCAACATCAGCTCGAAATGTCTGCAGTGGAATTGAACCCTTTTTAAGTTCTTCGCCACGTGCAATTTCAGCACCACCAAGGCGTCCTCCAAGCACAATACGAGCTCCTTTTACACCACGTGTTTGCATCACCTTTTCAAGTGTCTGCTTAAGTACGCGACGGTAAGGAAGACGCTTTTCGAGACCTTCTGCAACCATATAAGCAACAATACCCGCATCAGCTTCTGGGGAAGCGATTTCTGAAACATCTATCTTAAGTTCTTCAGGCATCTTAATCTTAAGACGTCGAAGTTCTTTTGTAATGTCATTCTTAAGCTTTGTCATTGCCTCACCTGAACGTCCAATGATCATTCCTGGGCGTGAAGTACGGATGATCACACGCATCGTTTTCTGACTTCGTTCAACCTCAATTGAAGAAACATAAGATCCACGAAGACGCTTTTCGAGAAATTCCCGCAACAAAACATCAGTACGAAGAAAATCTTTGTACTTGTTATCTTTCGCAAACCAGCGAGACTTCCAATCTCGAAGGATTACCAAACGGTGTGCAAATGGATGGACAACTTTTGACATAATTATTTCTTAGTTACTTTCTTAGTCTTATTCTTTGCTGCTGTTTTTTCACCAAGTACAAGAGTTACATGACTTGAGCGCTTATTGATGCGAGACGCTGAACCACGTGCTCGAGGCATAATTCGCTTCAAAGTTACCCCCTTATCTACAGTGACATTTTTGACTACCAAATTCTCAACTTCATTACCAGCATTTTTGGCATTTGCAATTGCAGTCTTAAGAAGTTTTTCAATTGGCAATGCCGCACGCTTTGGAAGAAAAGCGAGTTCAGCAAGAGCCCCCTCTACCTTCTTACCTTTCACGAGATTGGCCACAAGACGAACCTTGCGTGGTGATTGTCGATAATTTTTAAGCGTAGCTTTCATATGTAATACTTACTTTATTTTTTCTTAGCATCAGCAGTAGTTGCTTTTGCAGCTTTTGCAGCTTCAATTTCAGCCTCCTTTTTCTTCGCTTCAAGCTCCTTCTGCATCTTACCTCCATGTTTTGAAAACTTACGGGTAAGAGAAAATTCACCCAAACGATGGCCTACCATATCTTCAGTAACCAATACTTCAATATGGACTTTGCCGTTGTGCACGCCGAAGGTAAATCCTACCATTTCTGGTGAAATTTGGCTTGCTCGTGACCATGTCTTAATAACCCCAGTTGAGAGCGGGTTTTTGCCTTCTATCTTTTTGAGAAGGCGTTCGTCTACATATGGACCTTTCTTGAGTGATCGAGTCATGTGCGTATCTAAGACTAATGAAAACGGCTCAAAACGAGCCATTGACTGCCATAGTATAGGAAACTTAAAAAATAGTCAAATCCCATCCTGTTTTCAATAAAAAAACGCCCTCCTTTTGAGGACGTTATCATGCTTTGATAGCTAAAAACAATGAATATGTCGTAGAGAGATATCTAAAAAATCCTTTTATTTTATCAAT